>JBJTHA010000380.1:0-3620 GCA_046094265.1 Cytophagales bacterium | reverse complement strand
GTGATAAAATACCTTAACCGATTGTCGGACTACCTGTTTATGTTATGCCGCATGATGGCGCAAGAACTTGAGATTGAAGAAACACCTTGGAAGGCGAGAATGTAAAACCTGGAATCGGGGCTTAGGACTTTGGACTTAATCGGACTTCTGTAAGCATTTTTAGAGAATTGCACTTACCTTTAAGTCATGCGTTGCGTTTTTGCCATCCTTTTCATTTTAGCCGCATGCTCTTCTCATGCCCAAAAGCAGCTCGTCTTCCTTCACCACGAAAGCGTGATTGCTCGTTTTACAGAAGGGGAGTATTTTACCTGCGTATTGAAGAACGGCCAAAAGAAGAAGGGCAATATTTTGTCGCTCGGTGAGTTCTCAATGATCACGTCTGCTGCTGACACGATTCATTTTCTGTCGATTCGAAAAATCAAAAACCCAAAAGCCAAGAAGTTTAAAATCAGTGGCGTTCCCGCTTTAATGATTTTTAGTGGTCTGGGTTATATTGCTTTTGATCAAATCAATTCCATAGCCGGGCCAACCAGCGGCAGGTTCGATGGCGCGTATGTGACAGCACTGTCATTGGTGAGTGCAGGTACCGCTATTGTCTTGTTCAGACCCAAGTTCATCAAAGTTAAGCGAGGGATGGTGATGCGGTCGGTAGATTACCGGTCGCCTTATTTTAGTTCAAATTGATTACCTTTGCGAGATGAATTTAACATTAAACATTAACGAAAAAAGCAGAGAAGGTAAAAGCATTTTAGCCATGCTTCGGTTGTTGGCCGAAAAAAAAACACTTTCAATCATTGAAGAAGTTGAAGACGCCAAAATGATTAAGCTAATAGAAGAAGGGAAGAAAAGCGGTTTGGCCGATACCAAGAGGGTGCTGCAAAAAATGGGTTTGTGAAAGTTCTTTTCACAAATAAATACGAAAAACAGTTTGATAGAATATCTGACCAGAAAATTCGGGAGCAGAATTTCAGTACTGTGCGAAGTACTATTGATTCATATAGGCTCGAAGACATTCCTTCAATCAAGAAACTGAAAGGTTACAAGAATGCTTATCGGGTGAGAAGTGGACAGTACAGAATTGGATTGATTTACCAACATGATGGCACTGTTGTAATTGCGGCCATTGATTTTAGAAAAGATTTTTATAAAGGATTTCCTTAGCCAAAAGCCCAATCGTAAGCGTTTTATTTTCATATTTTTGCAAGCAAATTTTAAGCAATGACCACCGAACAATTAAAGGATTTGAAAGTCCGTGTTGCCGCCCTCAGGCGGTATCTTTGACTACGACCGCAAAATCGTAGAAATACAAGACGAAGAACGCATTACCCACCAAGCTGATTTCTGGAACAAGCCCAAAGAGGCCGAAGTGATTTTAAAGAACATCCGCTCCAAAAAAGTTTGGACCGATGCTTACGATAACGTGAGCAAGCAAGTGGAAGACTTGGAAGTGCTCAACGAGTTTCACGATGCAGGTGAGGCTACCGAAGAAGAATTGGATCGCGACTACGCAAAAGCATCCAAGAGTGTAGAAGAGTTGGAATTCAAGAAAATGTTGAGCCACGAGGAGGACCAACTCAGTGCAGTAATTGAAATCAACCCAGGCGCGGGCGGTACCGAAAGCAACGATTGGGCCGATATGCTCAACCGTATGTATATTATGTGGGGCGAGAAGAGCGGCTATAAAGTTTCTCAAATTGATTATCAATCGGGTGAGGTGGCGGGCATCAAGTCGGCCACGCTTGAAATAGATGGACCATTTGCCTATGGAAAATTGAAATCTGAAATTGGCGTACACCGCCTCGTGCGCATTTCACCTTTTGATAGTAACCAGAGGCGACACACCTCTTTCGCTTCGGTGTTTGTCTATCCCAAAGTAGACGATACCATAGAAATTGAAGTGAACCCCTCCGATGTGGAAATACAAACATCACGGTCGGGTGGAGCAGGTGGCCAAAACGTTAACAAAGTGGAGACGAAAGTCCAGCTTACCCACAAACCCACGGGCATTGTGATTGTTTGCCAGGTAGAGCGCAGCCAGCATGCCAACCGTGAGCGCGCCATGCAAATGCTGAAATCAAAGTTGTATCAGCGCGAAATGGAAAAGCGCAATGCGGAACGTGACAAAGTTGAGGCTGGCAAAATGAAAATCGATTTCGGATCGCAAATTCGAAACTACGTTTTGCACCCTTACAAGCTGGTGAAAGATGCCCGCACAGGTGTGGAGAGCCACGATGCACAAGGTGTATTGGATGGAGACCTTGACGAATTTATCAAGGCCTATTTGCTAGAAGACCAGGAGGCAGCGAGCAAACAAGAATGACGGGCGCGAAAAATAAAATTTATACCACGCAATTTTGGCTGCTTTGTTTAAGCTCTGTGCTTTTTTTCGCGAGCTTTAACATGATCATTCCAGAGCTGCCCGATTACCTTACTAAATTAGGTGGAGCGGAATACAAAGGGCTCATCATCGCGCTGTTTACCGTCACAGCAATGTTCTCGCGGCCGTTTAGCGGAAAGCTAGCCGACCGTTTGGGCCGAAAACCCGTCATCATTTTTGGCGCGCTGGTTTGTGTGTTGTGCAGTTTACTTTACCCATTGCTCTCTACCGTTTCAGGATTTTTGTTGCTGCGATTAGTGCACGGTTTTTCCACAGGTTTTTCACCGACCGGAGTGTCGGCTTACGTGGCGGACATTGTGCCCGCAGAGCGAAGGGGGGAAGCGATGGGCATGGTGGGAACGGCCGGTGCGTTGGGCATGGCTGGTGGCCCAGCGTTGGGTGGTGCGGTAGCCAATCAACTCGGCCTCAATGTGATGTTTTATGTTTCGTCTTTTCTTGCCCTTGCTTCCATTGCAATTTTTCTACGGGTAAAAGAAACCTTGAAAGAAAAGCACGAGCTTAACTGGCGCGTGCTCAAAGTTTCGTGGAGTGATGTATATGAGCCCCTGGTATTTGCGCCATGCCTGGTGATGATGCTTACCGCCTATGCGTATGGCACTGTTTATACCATGCTGCCCGATTTGGGATTTACGATGGGCATCAAAAACAAAGGGCTCCTTTTTCTTTTTCTCACGTTGGCTTCATTTTTCGTTAGGTTGATTGCCGGCAAAGCCTCTGACGTGTATGGTCGTGTGGCGATTTTGCGTGTGTCCGTAGTGATGATTCTATTGGCCATGTTGGTCATCGGCCTGGCAGACAGTGCATGGATGTTGATACTGGGTGTTTGCCTATATGGCTTGGGTCAAGGTTCTACCTCGCCCACCCTGTTGGCGTGGGCAACTGATTTGAGTGATGAGAAATTCAGAGGTCGAGCGATTGCATGTTTTTACATCTGCATGGACTTTGGTATCGGTATCGGGGCTTTTTGTGCGGGGTTGATTTTTGCGAATGATACCACTAACTTCTTCGTCACTTTTGTTCCTTGTGTTGTGTTGGCAGCCATAGCCTTTATTTTTTTGGTGATGAGCTATAAAGAGAAAATTGAAAAACGATTTGTTAATTCAGCATCTTAAGACTTCGCCATGAAAAAGTTTTTTTTGGTTTTATTTTTTATTGCCAGCCTGCTTGAACTTGTCTTTTTGGCTAAGTGGCCGCAAGCCCATGTCGCCACAAAGCCATTGAT
>JBJTHA010000379.1:0-6017 GCA_046094265.1 Cytophagales bacterium | reverse complement strand
CCACATAAGTGTGCGGATTTTCAATTGAATAGCGTACACCAGCCTGAGCCGCTAGGTTGATCACATAGTCAAATTCGATTTCATGAAACAGATGCTCCACGGCCTCCCTATTGGAAATGTCTATTAACCGAAAGTCAAATGAGGCATACCGTTCAAGAAGGGTTGTCCGTGCCTTTTTTAGTGACACATCGTAGTATTCGTTGAGGTTGTCGACACCCACCACTTGGTAGCCCAGCGCAAGCAATTTGCTACTCACGTGAAACCCTATAAACCCGGCAGAGCCGGTGACAAGTACTTTCGGCATAAAATAAATTTCAAAATTACTAACAAAATAGGTGGCTTAAGTTCGCTCAGATGGCTTTCTTTGCGAAAAAAATGCCATGGTATCTCAGAATGACGAAATCGATTTACTTGAATTGTTCGCCAAATTCATTCAGACCGTAAGGAAGAACGCAATTTCCATTATTTCAGCCTTCATAATTGGCAGCCTTCTAGGATTGGCCTATTTCCAATTTGCGCCAAATATTTACGAAAGCAAAATGATTTTAATGTCGGACATTTTGACTTCATCGTACAGCGAACGCATAACAGAAAGTCTGGACATTTTAATTAACGAACAAAATGCTGAGGCTCTTTCAAAGAGACTGTCAATAGCAGAAGAGGAAGCAAAAGATGTAGTTAAAATTGAAATAGAAAGCCTGAACCAAAAGAACAAGGACAACGAAAAAAATGAGAGTTCAATCTTTATCGTTACGGCACGAACTAAGCAAAATCAACTTTTACCAAAGCTTCAAGAAGGCATAATACGTCATTTGCAAAATAACGAGTTTGTCAAAATCAGAGTAAACCAGCGAAAGACTTATTTGCAAACTATGATCGATAAAGTGGGAGAAGAAATAAGTTCACTGGACAGTTTAAAAAGGCGACTATTTTTGGGAAAGCCCATTTACTCAAAATCTGCTGAGATGATGTTGGTGGACCCCACTAGCATTTATTCAAAAATAATTGATCTCAATAAAGAAAGGGTTAATCTAAAAAATTCTCTAGAGTTGGTAAACAGCATCCAATTGGTGGAGGGCTTTACCTTGTTCAAAAAACCTACGAGCCCAAAATTATCAATTTCTGTAGCTGCCGGCTCAAGTTTGGGTCTTTTTTTTGCTGCTTTGGTCATTGGTTTTAAATCTATTCGAAGGATCATTCAATTTTCCGAAGAAAAGCTTGGAAAAAATTAAGTCGATCCTAACTAAGGAGATTGTTTTAGAATTCAGAAGAAAGTCAGTCATCGCTGGACTTTCGCTGTACTTGGTCAGCACAGTTTTTATCTACTACTTGGCATTCGGCCTCAGCCGCCAAGTTCTTGGTCCTTTGGTTTGGAGCGCCCTTTTTTGGGCAACCTTCCTATTCAGCGCCATCAATACCATTGCCAAAAGTTTTATCGGTGAAAAACGCGGTTTAGACATCTATTATTATTCTATTGTGACACCCGAAAAAGTGGTGGTCAGCAAAATCATTTATAATTCTTTCTTGAGCCTGTTGATGGGACTCGCAGGCTTTGGCTTATTCGCTACGTTGCTGTCCAACCCCATACAAGATTTAGTCAGTTTCGTTGGGGTTTTAGTCTTAACGAGTATCGGCTTTGCCGCATCGCTCACGTTAATGTCCGGCATATCGGCCAAAGCAAATAACAGCAATGTGCTGATGGCCGTGTTGAGTTTCCCAGTAGTAATTTCGATTTTGTTACTGGCCATCCGCGCTACCAAAAATTGCATCGATGGCTTAGACCCATCAGCCAGTTACGATGAACTACTCACCCTGTTTGCCATTAATTGTTTGGTAGGTGCAGTGTCTTATTTACTGTTCCCGTATATTTGGCGCAGCTAATTATTAGTGTTGATGCGAAGTTATTGGTGGAAGATATTGGGCGTTTTTCTAGTCACATATTCATTCGTTGGGGGGTTACTATTTGAGGTGCCTCGGCTTTTTATTTTGAACGAAACCATCCGGGCTTTGTATTTTCATGTGCCGATGTGGTTCAGCATGGTGTCCATGTTTGTTACCTCTACTTATTACGCCATTGTTTATCTGCGCAAAAATAATTCAGAAACTGACATTGCCTCTAGTTCTTTTGCCGAAGTCGGTGTGCTACTTGGGATGCTCGGCATTTTTACCGGGGCGATTTGGGCCAATTACACATGGGGTTCTCCTTGGGATGGTGATCCTAAACAAAATGGTGCTGCCATATCACTATTGGTGTATTTCGCCTATTTTGTTTTAAGGGGTTCGGTTGCAAACCACGAGCAGAGAGCTCGACTTAGTGCTGTTTATAACATTTTCGCATTCGTGGCTATGGTTCCGTTGATTTTCATTATCCCCCGCATGATGAGTTCTATGCATCCTGGCAGCGGGGGTAACCCTGGGTTTAACATGTATGACCTAGACAGCCGCATGCGCATGGTATTTTACCCAGCGGTAATTGGTTGGATATTGATCGGTGTGTGGGTAAGCACATTATTGGTACGATATAAAACGCTAAAAGAGAAAGTGTATGAGCTGGAAGAAACTGATCGTTAGTACCCTGCTATTGCTTCAGTCATTGTGTGTACTTGCCCAAACGCAAGAGGTGCCTATGGCAGACGGCATGCGTACCGAAGGTAAGATATATGTGGTGGTCGCTATTATTTTGGTTGTTTTGTTTGGCTTAATTGGCTACTTGGTTTTTTTAGACCGTAAGCTTTCGCAACTAGAAAAACGGATACCACAATAAAGGCGTGAGCCAGGGATTTTCAGTATCTATTTTAGCTTTATGTGTTTATGTAATCTCTTAGTGGAAACTACCCCAAGACAATATTGACTACAAATGTAGTTCAGCTGTGAAGCTTCCGAGAATGGTAATTTGCGTAGAAGAAAAATCTCGATCTTTACACGTTAAAAATGGCTAGACTAAATTAACACCCATTCTTGTTACTGTAACTGTTTCGCTTTACATTAATTTACTTGGATAATAATGAAAATCGATAATGATAAATTCAAGCTCGACCACCTTCATAAGTGTTAAGCAAGCATTTTGCTACTGTAGGCCACTGCTTGCGTTTTTGTATTGGGCTTGTAAACCATTGCCATTGTTGTGTGTTTAAATTTAAATAGCATAATTCTATGAACTTCCAACTCACTGAAGAACACATTTCCGTACAGCAGGCAGCGCGCGATTTTGCAGTCAACGATTTATTGCCCGGGGTTATTGACAGAGATAATGAACAAAAGTTCCCTGCGGAGCAAGTGAAAAAGATGGGAGAACTAGGCTTCATGGGAATGATGACAGACCCGAAATACAGCGGAGGGGGCATGGACACGATCTCATATGTGTTGGCCATGGAAGAGCTATCCAAAATCGATGCATCGGCTTCGGTTTGCATGTCGGTAAACAACTCATTGGTGTGCTGGGGGCTTGAGCGTTTTGGGACGGAAGGGCAAAAAGAAAAGTACTTAAAACCGCTTGCAGCCGGAGAAAAAATAGGTGCCTTTTGTTTGTCGGAGCCCGAGGCAGGTTCTGACGCTACCAGCCAGCGGACAACCGCTGAAGACAAAGGAGACTACTACTTACTAAATGGCACCAAAAATTGGATCACCAACGGCAAGAGTGCAAGCGTGTACATTGTCATTGCACAAACACACCCGGAGAAACGGCACAAGGGCATCAACGCACTCATTGTAGAACGTGGTATGCCAGGCTTTGTAATTGGCAAGAAGGAAGATAAAATGGGTATCCGAGGAAGCGATACACATTCGTTGATGTTCCAAGATGTAAAAGTGCCAAAGACAAACCGCATAGGCGATGATGGCTTTGGTTTTACGTTTGCAATGACCACCCTTAACGGAGGTCGCATTGGCATTGCTGCTCAGGCGCTGGGCATAGCCGCTGGCGCATATGAGTTTGCGTTGAAGTACGCCAAGGAGCGCAAAGCATT
The DNA here is from genome assembly GCA_046094265.1 of Cytophagales bacterium. Taxonomy (GTDB): domain Bacteria; phylum Bacteroidota; class Bacteroidia; order Cytophagales; family Cyclobacteriaceae; genus ELB16-189. Next base: position 2,052 of record JBJTHA010000379.1, on the reverse strand, counting down.
TGGTAAACATCTTTCAGAACATCAAGCCATCCAATTCAAATTGGCCGATATGGCTACCAAGATTGACGCTGCCCGTTTGTTGGTTTGGCAAGCGGCCTACCTGAAAGACCAAAAGAAGGATTTTGTAAAGGCTGCCGCGATGGCAAAACTTTTCGCATCACAAATTGCTCAGGAAGTAACGACCGAAGCTGTTCAGATACATGGCGGTTACGGTTATGTAAAGGAATTTCATGTCGAGCGCCTCATGCGCGATGCAAAAATCACCCAGATTTACGAAGGCACCACAGAGATACAAAAGATGGTGATTTCGAGGGAATTGTTAAAATGAACGGTTGGTTCATTTTTTGCCACCACCAATGTTAATTTCTGTATCTGGGGGAAAATTCCTTTCCTGTTAGGCGGGGGTAGTTGGTTCCAAGTTTCCAATTAAAGTAGGTGGTATTAAGCTCGCTGAGTGTAGAAAATGAAAAGTACTGCTGTGACGATTGCCAACCTCATCTGAATCTTGTAGCATCAAGAATGTAAGATTCCTTTCTGGCCAATTTCTTTGATATGCGTTAAGTTCTCTTCTTTGATAGAATCTGGTACAAAAACAAAACGCTTATCATAAATTTGACTTCCGATATAGTAGCTCACCCAATACTCATTGTTGAGGTGAAGAACTTTATCATCCAGTGGCTCAATTAATGCATAGCCATTCGAAGGCACCGTCTGCAAAAAATGCCGCAAGGTTGAAGTGCGTTGGTGTTCACCATCTTTTTCGCCATAGCCGCTGCTTGCCACGAGTGTATTCTCAATGGCAACTGGGTTGTTGTTGATGAGATACACTTTCCACTCCGTTTGCTGTAGGTTGTTCTTTTCGTGCACCACGGCTAGCGTAACGTTCTTTACTTCTGGAATTTTAATGTCTTTGATCATTATTCGCGTTAAGGGTTTAAGTAATGTGCTACGTCAACTGCAGTTCAAATAAAGACTCCAATTTTCTCAATAATTGACTCTTGATGGAAGCGATATCCGCTTGCCCACCTAGTTCTTTGGCAACAGATGTTACCGCTTTGTTATCGATTCCGCATGGAACAATGTAATCGAAGTACTTCAGGTCGGTAGTAACGTTAAATGCCAATCCATGCATGGTCACCCACCTACTAGTCTTGACACCTAACGCGCAGATTTTTCTCGGTTGCTCGCCTTCGCCCAGCCACACGCCTGTAAGCCCTTTGATTCTCCCAGAGTCAATTCCTAACTCTTTCAAAGTTAGTATCACCGACTCTTCTAACAGGCGCATATATTGGTGGATGTCTGTAAAAAAGTTTTCGAGGTCGAAGATTGGATACACAACAATTTGTCCCGGACCGTGGTAAGTAATATCTCCACCACGGTTGATGTGGTAATAGGTTGCTCCAACGTCAGCGAGTTGTTGCATGTTAATCAACAAGTTTTTTTCGTCACCGCTTTTTCCGAGTGTGAAAACATGGGGATGTTCGCAGAACAAGAGATAGTTGGGCGTTGGGTGTTGGTCTTGTGCTGGCTTATCGCGATTTTCTTTTTTGATTTCTAATATTCGGTTGAACAACTGGGTTTGGTAGTCCCATGCTCGTTGGTAATCGACAAGACCTAAATCGATAAATTGGGTTTGTTTGTTGATGACGGTATTCACTTAGTTTTACTCAGCTCCTCTTTCACAAACTGTTCTGCTTCTACCGCATCCGCATCTACTCCATTCTCCCTTGCCAAGAAATACGAAATCCAATCGGTCAAGTGGATCAAGTAATAGTACTGCTCCAACAGCGAGGCGCCTTCGGCCACGATGTCGATAATGGGGTTCGATTTCTTTTCAAAAATATCGCGACAAATCTCCATCCTTTTTTCCACGCGCTCATGGTCGTGATCCGAATACAAATAAATGACCTGTGCCTGTTGTAAAACAGATTCAGGGAATTGCCAACCCACAATCTCGTTGTGGTTCATTTCGGGGAAGGTATTGATGTGCGCCAGCTGTTTGGCATTTTCGTTGATTTGATTTTGAAACCGAGTGGCCATGGCACGTAAACG
>JBJTHA010000378.1:0-16253 GCA_046094265.1 Cytophagales bacterium | reverse complement strand
GCAGACTGCGAGTCCGATCCTTCCAAGGCTCCATACATATACTGAGCTTGAAGGGAATAACGCGGGCCATAGCGGTGAAAAAACGATATGCCAAAACTGGGTTTCGTAAATGAAAAATCTGTACTGAGGTTTTTTGACATGGGTGAAAGGTCGCCAAAATAATTCATCGCATTAAGTGAAACGCCCACACCGGAATAGACGTTTTGCCGGCTGAACTTTTTCTTACCGGTGTAGGCTGACATGTGTCGGTTATTGCGCTTGACCAATTTTCGATCTATCTGCGAATACCCGTCAAGATTTGAACAGACAAAAAATACTGCGATCACGGCAATTAAACTGAGCTTTTGCATGGTTGAATTTTTTCAGCTAAGTCACAAACTTACAAATAATATAAATTATCAACACAAGAGGTCGAAAGAAAGAAGGGCTTCTTCTCCCTTCACATTGACTAATTCACTTAAACTTGTGTTGCGATGACAAATTATAAGCAACAGAATCAAGAAAAAAAGTATGTAATTGACCGACTATTACGGCAAAGAAGCCAGAAAGAGGTAACGAGTGCATTATTTTTGTTTACTCGGCATTTTGCCCAACATCCAAAATTTCTGTTTTTAATTGACGGATTAGGGGCGCTACTTACCACTTCTCTTCTGTTTTTCGCTTTGAGAGCGAATCACCATTTGATTGGCATTCCCCAGAATATAGTTGGTTATCTTGCTAGCATTGCATTCTTATATTTCATTTTCTCTTCGTGTTGTTTTTCGTTGGTGAAGCTCCGGAAGCGAAAATTTCTCACCGTGATTGGAGCAGCTAGCTTCTTGTACTGCATTCTTACATTATCTCTCATGATTCTCTATCGAGACACCATCACCTTTTTAGGCATAGCGTATTTTTCAATTGAAATATTGATAATCGCTGCTTTATCGATTGTTGAGCTGCAAGCAGGACAAACAAGAGCATAACAAAAAAAGGCGGGCTTACCAGCCCGCCTTTACCCCAAAACCACCCCGCACGGTTGGCGGGATGCACCCCACGAACCATCTTTGGCAACAAAACCCAGAGACTTATCATCACCTGCCGATAGAGAGTATCATCTTCGCAGGTTGTTGCTTTAAGAGAATTTATTCTCCATTTGACTTTCTTTTTTGTTTAGCTGACCACTTCCGCATCTGTCACATTCACAAATTCAAACTCTACTTCGTTTTTTAGTTTAACGTAAATGATGGAATCCTTGTTCACTTTTCCTGATAATATTTGTTTTGATAATTCGTTTAGAATTTCTCGCTGCATTACCCGCTTTAGCGGACGGGCACCAAACTGCGGATCGAAACCCAGCTTAGCCAATCTGTCCAACGCTTCTTTCGAAATTTCAAGTTTTACTCCACTGTCCACTAAACGTTGTTGAATGTTTTTGAACTGTATCTCAGTAATCTTTCGAACATCGTTTTTGCTAAGTGGCCGGAACATAATGATTTCGTCTATCCTGTTGATGAACTCGGGCCGCACCGACTTTTTCAAAACGTCTAACACCTGTTCTTTGGTACTTTCCAGTACTTCAAAATAATTGGTGTCATTTATTTTCTCAAAATTCTCTTGGATGAACGTTGAGCCGATATTGGTTGTCATGATGACAATCGTATTCTTGAAGTTAGCTACACGCCCTTTGTTATCGGTGAGGCGACCGTCATCTAGCACCTGTAGCAAAATGTTAAACACATCTGGGTGTGCCTTTTCAATTTCATCTAACAATATCACCGAATAGGGTTTTCTGCGCACTGCTTCTGTCAGCTGTCCACCTTCATCGTAACCTATGTAGCCGGGAGGTGCGCCAATCAGGCGGCTCACACTATGGCGCTCTTGGTACTCGCTCATGTCGATGCGTACCATCGCATTATCATCGTTGAAAAGATATTCTGCAAGCGCTTTTGAAAGCTCCGTCTTGCCCACACCGGTAGTTCCCATAAAAATGAATGAACCAATCGGTCGCTTTGGGTCTTGCAGTCCCGCGCGGCTCCTGCGCACGGCATCGCTCAAAGCGCGTATAGCTTCTTCCTGGCCGGCCACACGCTTGCCTAACTCTTGTTCGAGCGAGAGGAGTTTTTCTTTTTCGCTTTGTAACATTTTTGAAACAGGAATACCTGTCCACTTTGCCACCACTTCGGCAATATCTTCGCTGTCCACTTCTTCTTTCAGCAACGAAGCATCTTGTTGCATTTCCTTAATTTTTAGTTCTAGCGCTTTGATGCGTTTCTCAGCCTCGGTCATCTTTCCATACCGAATTTCTGCTACCCTGCCATAGTCACCAGCTTTCTCTGCTTGTTCTGCTTCAATCTTCAATTTCTCCATTGCCTCCTTCTCCCAGCGGATGCCCTGCACCACCTCCTTTTCACTTTCCCATTTTGCTTTGAGCGAGTTGCGTTTCTCCGATAGTTCTGCAATGTCCTTGCTCAACACTGCCTCTTTGTCTTTATCTTTTTCTCTGCGGATTGCCTCCCGCTCAATTTCTAACTGCATAATCTTTCGGTTGAGTTCGTCCAACTCTTCAGGTAATGAATCCATTTCCAAACGCAGTTTAGAGGCCGCTTCGTCCATCAGGTCAATGGCCTTGTCGGGAAGAAAACGATCTGAAATGTAACGACTTGACAACTCGACTGAAGCGATCACCGCATCATCTTTAATGCGAACACCATGGTGCAATTCGTATTTGTCTTTGATACCGCGCAATATCGAAATTGAGTCTTCTACCGAAGGCTCGTCTACCATTACGGCCTGGAACCTGCGCTCCAGTGCTTTATCTTTCTCAATGTATTTTTGATATTCTTTCAACGTAGTGGCACCAATTGCATGCAGCTCGCCACGCGCCAACGCGGGCTTCAATAAGTTGGCTGCATCCATGGCGCCTTCACCACCACCACCTGCACCAATCAATGTGTGTATTTCGTCAATAAACAATATAATTTCTCCGTTTGAATCCGTTACTTCTTTTATTACCGATTTCAATCTCTCTTCAAATTCACCTTTATATTTCGCACCAGCCACCAGCAAGCCCATATCCAGCGAAATCAGAATTTTGCTTTTCAAGTTTTCTGGTACGTCTCCACTCACAATACGCTGTGCCATGCCTTCTACTATCGCTGTTTTACCCACACCTGGCTCACCAAGTAGTATGGGGTTGTTCTTTGTTCTGCGCGAAAGAATTTGCAACACACGCCTAATTTCTTCATCGCGGCCAATTACGGGGTCAATCTTCCCTTGCTTAGCAAGGTCATTTAGGTTTTTGGAATAGCGTTCAAGAGATTTGTATTTGGCCTCTGCGTTTTGATCCTTCACCGAGCTTCCGCCACGTAGTTCCTTAATGGCCTTTACCAACGCAGCACGGTCAAAGCCAGCATCCTTCATCAAACTGCTTACCTTGTCTTTTGTGGCCAATAGCGCCAACAACAAGTGCTCTATGGCGATAAATTCATCTTTAAATTCGCGCAATTCTTTCTCAGCATTCTGCAATACCGTGTTGGCTGTATGCGAAAGATAGGCTTGTTGACCTGTAACCTTTGGATAGGAATTGACAATTTCTTCCAGTCGGCTTTCTAAAATAATTGAGTTGATGCCCAGCTTTTTAAAAAGATATGAGGAAACGTTTTCATCAGTTTCTAGGATGGCCTTCAACAAATGGCCGGGCTCAATGGCTTGTTGCTGGTTGCCCGTGGCAATCTCGGCCGACTTCTGCAATGCTTCTTGAGATTTTATGGTGAATTTATCGAAGTTCATATTTTATATTTTACTAACCCTTCACAAATTAGTATCCAGCAAAATTTACTTGCGGAATTCAGAAAAATTGGCATTAAATTGAAAAGTGTTGATCAACATTGCGCCAATTTGACGCCTGCCTATGACAAAAAAATCAATCAAAAAAAACCACGATCGCGCCAACGCACTATTGGTGGAAGTCGCTTGGGAAGTTTGCAATCAGGTAGGAGGCATCTATACGGTTATTCGCTCGAAGGCACCAGCCATGGTGGAAAATCACTTGGGGCATTATTGTATGGTAGGCCCTTATTTAAATAAAAACATTCAGGCTGAGCTAGAACCCATTGATGACGCTGCCGATGTTTTTGGCACAGCTGCAGCAAACTTGCGCAAGAAGGGGTTTGATGTAGTGTATGCAGAATGGTTGATTACGGGTAAGCCGCGGGTTGTATTGCTAAATCCCAATGCAATTGAAGACAAAGCCCTTAACGTGATCAAGTATTTGCTTTGGAAAAATCACCAAATAGCGATAGCCGATGGCAACAAGTTGGTAGACCAAGTTGTGGGCTTTGCCTACCTCACCAAGTTGTTTTTTGACGAGTTGGCTAAATTGGTAAAAGACGAACAAATCATCGGACACTTTCATGAGTGGATGGGTGCCTTACCCATTTTGGATATCAAGCGGGAAGGGCAAAACACTAGAACCGTTTTTACCACCCACGCCACGCAACTTGGCCGGCATTTGGCCATAAATTCCCCGCTTTTTTACGCCCATCTTCCATTTTTTAAATGGGAAGAGGAAGCCGGGAAGTTTGGTGTTGCCACGGAAGCAGCCATAGAATATGGTTGTGCCCAAAGCTGCGATGTGATGACCACCGTGAGTGATGTAACGGCACGGGAATGTAAACACCTTTTGAGGCGAAAGCCCGATGTGGTGCTGCCAAATGGATTGAACATACAACGGTTTGAGGCATTGCATGAATTTCAAAACCTGCATGCACGTTACAAAGAGCAAATCCATCAATTTGTGATGGGCCACTTTTTTCACTCTTATTCGTTCAATCTGGATAAGACGATTTATTTTTTTACATCTGGCAGGTATGAGTTCAAAAACAAGGGCTTTGACTTGACACTCGAAGCATTGGTACACTTGAACGAGCAATTGAAGCGCGAGCGATCTGAGTACACCGTTGTGATGTTTTTTGTGACGAAGAGAGATTACTACAGCATCAAACCAGAGGTATTGCAATCAAGAGCGGTGATGGAAGAAATTCGTCAAACCTGTGAAGCGATTGAACGGCAATTGGGCAAGCGTTTGTTTTTTGAAAGCACCTTGCGGCAAGACGACCATCGGCTCCCTAACCTCAACGAATTTGTAGATGAATATTGGAAACTCCGCTACCGAAGAACATTGCAATCGTGGAAGAGCGGCAACAAGCTTCCCTTGCCCGTCACACACAAATTGGTCAACGAAGAGCAAGATGAAATCATCCAGTTTCTCGTGCGCAGAAATTTGCTGAACCGACCGGAAGACAAAGTAAAAGTGGTATACCACCCCGATTTTATCAATGCTACGAACCCACTTTTTGGGATGGATTATAGTCAATTTGTTCGCGGTTGTCACTTGGGTATTTTCCCAAGTTACTACGAACCTTGGGGCTACACACCTTTAGAGTGCATGGCAAGTGGCGTGCCCGCTGTGACAAGCGACCTAAGTGGTTTTGGCGATTACTTGCTGCGCAATATGCCTGACCATGAAAAGGGCGGTATGTTTGTCGTAGAGCGTGGTAAGCGAACCTTTGACTGGAGTGCCAAACAGTTGGCTGCATTTCTGCACAAGTTTCTCATGCAAGAAAGACGTGAGCGCATCCAGCAACGAAACAAAGTCGAGAACTATTCTGCTGCTTTTGATTGGGAGACACTGATCAAGTACTACGAAGAAGCCTACCAGTTGGCATTGAAGCCCCCTCAAAACCAATAGTCATTTCGCTATAGAAAATGTAAATTCCGTCAGTTAACTGACGGAAATTATATAAATTCCGTCAGTTTGTTGACGGAAATTTTAGTAGCTTTAGGGCATGGAAATACTGCCTAGAGTTCTTTTACAGCCTGTGCTAAAGGCATTGCACCCCAACAAAGTAGTATTATTGCTGGGTGCCAGAAGAACGGGTAAAACATATCTGGTAAAGCAGATAATGGAGCAATCCAAAAACAAAAAATTCTTGTTGCTGAATGGCGAAGACGTGGAAGTGCAACGCCAATTGATGCAGCGCGAGGTAAGCCATTACCGCGCATTGACACAAGGCTATGATGTAGTAGTGATTGACGAAGCGCAAAAAATACCTGAGGTAGGCATGGTGTTAAAGCTGATGGTGGACGAAGTGAAGGGCATTCGCCTTTTGGTAACAGGTTCCTCCATGTTTGATTTGAAAAATAAATTAGGAGAGCCATTAACAGGACGCAAAAAAGATTTTCTTCTTTATCCACTCGCTCAATTAGAGTATGCTCAAATTGAAAACCCGATTGAGAGAAGCCAATTATTGATAGACAAAGTTATTTATGGGTGTTATCCTGAATTGTTGCACCAAAAAACACAGCAACAAAAGAGAGATTACCTGCGCGAATTGGTGAATGCCTATCTCTACAAAGACATATTAGCTTTAGAAAATTTGCGCAATGCCGATAAGTTAACGGATTTGCTGAAGCTCATTGCGTGGCAAATAGGTCAAGAAGTTTCGATAGAAGAACTTGGCAGAAACATATCGATGAGCAAAAATACTGTGGAGCGTTACTTGGATTTGCTCACTAAGGTGTTTGTGTTATTTAAAGTGCAAGGCTACAACAGAAACCTGCGTAAGGAAGTGGTGAAAACCAAGCGCTGGTATTTTCATGACAATGGTATTCGCAATGCGATTATCGCCAACTTTCAGCCGCTGTCACAACGCAATGATATTGGCATGTTGTGGGAAAACTACTTGGCTTCTGAAAGACTTAAAGTGCAACAATACAAAAGCATACACGGCACCAATTATTTTTGGCGCACGCATGATAGACAAGAAATAGATTGGGTAGAAGAGCGCGATGGCAAATTGTTTGGATATGAATTTAAATGGTCGGAAAGCAAAGGAAGCGCAAAACCACCCAAAGCTTGGAAGGAAGCCTACTCAGAAGCTACATTCAATGTAGTGCACCAAGGCAATTTTCAAGACTTTGTGCTGAGAAAGTAGCAATAAACTGTAAATTCCGTCCGTTAACTGACGGAAATTTTACCCAGCTTTGGCCATCTCCCAACCGATAATACCTTTCTTTCGGGTGGATTCCCACCGGTATTCGCCCAAAATGCCGTCTTTACGGATAACGCGATGACAAGGAATTAAGTAAGCGATATGATTTGCACCTACCGCAGAGCCCACGGCTTGCAGCGCTTTGGGGTTGTTGATTTGCTCGGCAATATTTTGATAAGTAGTGACGCTGCCCAGGGGCAATTTCAATAGTGCTTCCCACACTTTTACTTGAAAGTTAGTGCCCTTCACCAAAATGTGCAGCTTCTGATTTTTATCTGACAGTGTGAAAAAAATTTTCTTGATGAAAGACTGGGTGAGTATCTGGTCTTGGTGAAAGAGTGAGTTGTGCCAATGTTGTTTCATTTGGCTGACTTCCGCTTGCGGTTCTGCGCCCATTGGCACAAAAGACAACCAGCAAATTCCTCGTTCGGTAACGCCAATCACAGCATTACCAAACGGAGTCTCGTGCAAACCATATTCTATGCGCAAACCGCCACCACTCTCTTTGTACTCTTGGGGCGTCACGGCTTCCAAAGTTGTGAACAAATCATACACCCTCGATTGGCCTGAAAGCCCCGCTGCTTCGGCTGCCTGAATCAAGTTTCGTGACTCATACAATTTTTCTTTTAGATAATCCACCGTTAGGAATTGCAAAAATCGCTTGGGACTAATGCCGGCCCACTCTGTAAACAATCGTTGAAAATGAAATGGAGAAAGGTGTACTTTCTCGGCCACCGCATCCAAATCAGGCTGCAACTTAAAATTCTCTTCTAAGTAGCCAATTGCTTTTGCAATACGCTCGTAGTTTAAATCATTGCTCATCGTTTCCATGCAAATGTAAATTTTTGTGTTGTAATGATGAGTCAAAGGTTCTACCATTAATACAAGTTTTCAACCTGTTTCTTGCGGATTAGAAAAATTGATGCGCGAAATGTAATACCCGCCAGCATTTCGCGCTACCTCAAAACACAACCGTTTGTCAAAAGCGATGCGCAACAGTTAATTTGTTTTTGGTATCTTCATGCAATAATCTGATTTGTATGCGCTGCATTACTTGCTTGCTGTTGTTGACCAATACACTCTTCGCCCAAAATTTCGATACGGTAAAAATCCGTCCACAACGCGTTACTGACAACATCTACATGCTTACCGGTTCGGGAGGTAACATTGGCCTGCTGTTGGGAAGTGATGGTGTGTTGATGATTGACGATCAATATGCCCCGCTCTCGCAAAAAATATCCGATGCCATCAAATCGCTTGCTAAAAACAATTTGCGATTTGTGGTGAATACCCATGTGCATGGAGACCACTCTGGCGGGAACGAAAACTTCAAGAAGCAGGGTGCAACACTGGTGGCACATGAGCAGGTACGCGTGCGCATGATGACCGAGCAATTCAACAAGAGATTTAACAGAACCACACCTCCACGCGAAAAGGATGCTTGGCCACAAATCACCTTTAACACAAATATGAATTTTCATGTTAATGGTGAAGATGTGGACTTGATCCATTTGGGTAAAGGCCACACCGATGGAGATGTGATTGTTCATTTCAAAAAAGCAAATGTATTCCATGCTGGCGATGCATTTGTGCGATATGGTTATCCATTTATCGACCTAAGCAGTGGCGGCACTGTCAATGGCTTTATCGAAACACTTGATAAGTTTTTGTTATTGCTAGATGAAAATTCCAAAGTCATTCCGGGCCATGGAGCGCTTGCCACAAAAGCAGATGTAAAATTACTGCGCGATCAACTGGCGGATATACGCGATCAAGTAGCAGCTGCAATTAAAAAAGGTACCAAAATGGAAGACATCGCTGGCCTCGGTATCACTGATAAATATGATGAAAAAATGGGCAAAGGCTTTTTGAAAGGCAAGGACTTTGTGATGATGATAGCGGAGAGTTTAAGCGCTAAATAAATTTATCAAAAAGCCATTTTTCGTATTGCAATCTTAAGCAATGCCCGCACGGTCGATAACCTAGTTCGACTGCTTCGTATTCGGATTCAAAGAAAACGCGATTTTCCATTTTCATCCGTTTGCCGGATTTGCACGTAAGTGTGCCGTAGATTTTCAGTTTCTTATTTCCCGCCAGGCCAATGGTTTTGTTCTTCAAAAACGAAGCCAGTTCGCGGTCACTGATGTCTTTGTGAAATATCATCGTAAAATTAACGAATCAACTTGCATCATGAAATATAACCCCCATGGCATACCGCGTACCCGATGTCAAGGGGCTAACCCCGTGTTTCATCTTCGCTTTGTAATAACCGCGTGTGCCTTGCACAGGCCTAAAGTTTGTCGTGAAAATCAATGCATCTCCCCTTTGCAAGTTTATCACCTGCGCCTTGGATTGCGCTCTTGGCAATTGCTCCACCATCACCAATTCGCCACCCGCGAAATCTCTTTGAGGCTGACTCAATAAAAATACAACTTGAAAGGGAAAATAAACTTCGCCATACAGATCTTGATGCAAGGTGTTGTATCCTCCTGTTTCATACTGCAAGATCAGTGGAGTAGGCCGCGCTTGATTTACCCTATGACAGAGTTCAATCAATTGGCTTTGCTCGGCCGGATATGTCAATTCAATACCTAACCGTTGCATCCATGTATTGGCAAGCGGTGCCAAGTGCTTGTACATTTCGGTTCGTAATCTCGCAACCATAACCGGTAGCGGGTAGCTGAAATATTTGTACTCACCCTTGCCAAAACGAAACCGTTGCATATCAATCATATTTCGATACAGCTTTGAGTCAGAATAATCAGCAATCAGCGTGCTGCATTCCTCCACAGACAAAAGGTTATTGATTATGGCAAAACCGGATGCATTTAGACAATCTAAGATTTCTGCCCATGCGAGCGATTCAATATTTTGCATGTACAAATTTCGTTAGATTCCAGTCTGTGTTTCAACCCGTTTCTTGCTTTTGTGAGCGAAGCCGTTGAAATTATCGGGTATTTCAATAACCTTTCGTCATGAAATCGTTCTATATTTCTACTCCCGCTGAGTTCGACTTTTCGCTTTCCTTGGATTTTTTGAAACGCTCTCCAAAAGAAAAATTGCACACCATTGATGGAGCTTCGGTCATCAAGGCAATTCCTTTGAGCGAATCTGCCGTTTTGCTGCGGGTAAAGGCATCAGGCAAAAGACTCTTCATTCAATCGCTTAACCGAGAGTTCATTGCAACAGAACTATCGCAAGTAAAAAAATTTGTGCGCGAGTGGTTCGATCTGGAAACCGATCTGAAACCGTTTTATAACATGGCCAAAAAAGATAAACTATTGAGCGGCCTCGTTCAGCAGTTTCGCGGCTACCGCATCGTTGGCCAACCTGATTTATACGAATCTTTGATTTGGGCCGTGCTGGGCCAGCAGATCAACTTGGGATTCGCGTACACACTAAAGCAACGGTTTGTGGAGAAGTACGGCCATTCGGTTGAATGGAATGGCCAACGGTTTTATCTTTTTCCAAGCTATCAAACCATTGCCAAAGTTTCGCCCAATGAGTTACTGCCATTGCAATTCTCAAAGCAAAAAGCAAATTACACAGTGGGCATTTCTCAAGCATTTGCAGAAGGCAAAATCTCCAAACAGCTTTTGGCAGGGCTGCCGCTGACACAAGCAAAAGAACTACTGATTCAAACCAAAGGCATTGGCAACTGGACCGCCAATTACGCATTGATGAAAACATTCCGTTACCCTGATGCATTTCCTTTGGAAGATGCTGGCGTTCACAATGCCATCAAAAACCTGAAACGCATGAAAACAAAGCCCACACTAGCGCAGGTCAAAAACCTATTCAAGAAGTACAAGGGGTGGGAAGCGTATGCCACGCTTTATTTGTGGAAAAGTCTTTGACCAACAACAACAGCATTTGGGTCTCCACCAAAAAACAATCACTACGAGCTCTTCAGCTCGATCCTAAAAGTAGTGCCCTGGTTTTCTTCAGATGATTTTATGAAGATGCGCCCTTCGTGGTATATCTCGATGATTCGCTTTGCTAACGTGAGGCCCAGTCCCCAGCCGCGCTTTTTAGTGGTGAAGCCCGGGCGAAACACACTGCCAATCATTTTTTTGGGTATCCCCTTGCCCGTGTCAGACAAATCGATAAAAACCTTGCCGTCACTTCCACGCAAAATTTTGATGGCGATAGTACCTGCGTTGCCCATTGCATCTACGGCATTTTTACATAGGTTCTCCAACACCCACTCAAACAATGGCGCATGAATTTTTGCTTTGATCGTTTCGGAGAGGGTGTAAACCTCAATCTTTACCTTCGATGATACACGCGGTTGTAAGTACGATACCACGTTGTTGATCAACTGATAAACATTCTCGTCTTTCAAAACCGGTATAGAACCAATACTGGAGAAGCGTTCCGTCACCATCCTCAATTTTTGGATGTCTTTGTCCAATTCATCCACCACCCCTTTCTTTTTTAGTTCAGGGTCATCTCGCAGCACTTCAATCCATGCCATGAGCGATGAAAGAGGTGTGCCTAATTGATGTGCCGTTTCTTTCGCCAACCCCACCCACACACGATTTTGTTCTGATGTACGCGAATAGTTGAACGCCAGGTATGAAATAAATCCAAAAATCGCGAGGATGGCGATTTCAATGTAAGGGTATGCGATCAACTCCGACAAGAGAAAAGAATTGCGGTAGTATACCCTTTGCGTGTACAAAACCTTTTGAGTACCGGGATCTTTTGCCAACACTTCAATGGGTGGGTACGTCTTAATCATATCCGAGAGTTCATCGGCCAAGACCATTTGTTTACGCCTCTCAGACCAGGCAGAATCGACATCAATATTGCGGTAAGAAATGATATTGTTCTTTTCGTCTGTTAATATGGTTGGAATCGAGTTGTTCTTATTGATAATCTCTTCGGTGATAAACAGAATATTGTTTTCGGTATCATTGATGGTGTACTCCAAGGCACGGGCAAATAATTTAACCTGATTGCGTTCCCTCTCCTTCAATTGCGTTACCAGCACATTGGTAAAAAAAATAGTGCCCATGCTAATGACCATTGACGCAACCAAAATAATCCACTTGAGTTTGGTATTATCTCGATAAAATTCTACCGATGCTGGCGAGCTAGGGTTTGGCATCAATCAAATTTAAGCTAAATTATTCAATGGAAAACCTTAATGCAGAACGCGTAAAAAAGCGCTTTTTTTTATTCCTGCTTTTTGTATCAATAAATCGCCCAGCTTTGGTGAGATCGGGGTCTAAGTTGTAATTCATACTCACAAGCAGAACACCAACACCTTTATTTTATATGCTCTCTGAAAAGTCGCCCTTCTAATAGTTGAAATGGTCAAGTTTTATCCAAAAAATTAATCCACAAAAATGGACAGTTGTCAACATTACTAGATTGTTATCATTTAATCATCTCAATATCAGTTATTTGCGTGGTACATGGTCAATAATTTCTTTGTGGATAAATGTGGCAAGCCATTTAGTTGAATTTCTTAGAAACGAAAATTCTGAGCAAAATGTAATTGACTTATTCTCAGCAAAATAAGCCCCGAGCGCGAGGTTTTACTTGGAATTAATAAGAATGGTGTATTCCGCCCGAAAAGGGAGTTTGCGACTGCGAGTGTGATAAATTCTAAGCTGGCTGGCCAACAAGCTTTTCTTTCCAGATCAAGAAATCGTGCACCAGCACACAATCATTAAGCAACGCGTCTGCTGTAAGAATTTTGATTACCTTTTGTTGATCAAAAGTCTGCCAGAATATTTTTCTGTCTTCGGCTGGCAATGCCGAAATCCTCACATACTCAATTCCTCGGTAACGCTCTACGGCCAATTTCATAGGTGATTTTAAAGTACAGGCATGTATTACTTTAGCGAAATATTGGTAACCCACATTTTTAAAATGTAGCAAAAGAAGTATGTTTAAAGTGAATGTGGATAGAACCTTGGTGTTCTTCCAACCGCTTAGGATTTTCATCGATTTAATGAACTAATGCATTTACGCAACTATGTAGTATGATTACACTGCAACGCTCAAAATTTTCTCTAGCACCCGGCACAACGTATTTGAACTGTGCCTATATGTCACCCATGCTCAAAAGTGTTGAAAAGGCTGGCATTCAAGGTATGCTGCGCAAACGTAACCCATTTCAAGTTACTCCTGTTGATTTTTTTACAGAGGCTGAAATACTGCGGAACGAATATGCCAAGTTGATTGGTGTTGAAAATTCAGAAAGAATTGTGATAATCCCTTCCGTGTCGTACGGTATGGCTACGGTGGTCAATAATGTATCCATTTCAGCAGGGAAAAACATTGTACTGGCAGAGGAGCAGTTCCCGAGCAACTACTACCCCTGGAAAAAGTTGTGTGACGAAAAGCATGCTCGTATTAAAGTTGTGCCTGCGCCAGAAGCAAATGCGCGTGGCCAGTTTTGGAACGAACGAATTTTGGATGCGATTGATAGTAAGACCAAAGTGGTAGCGCTGGGGCACGTCCACTGGGCTGATGGCACCAAGTTTCTACTAGAACAAATCCGCCAACGGACGCGCGATGTTGGTGCGCTGCTGGTGATCGATGGCACCCAATCGGTGGGTGCTCTTCCATTTGACGTAAAAACCATTCAACCCGATGCGCTGATCTGCGGTGGTTACAAGTGGCTGATGGGGCCATATTCCATCGGTCTGGCCTACTATGGCGAATACTTCGATCATGGTAGGCCGCTGGAAGAAAACTGGATCAATCGCCTCAACAGCGAAAACTTTACCGGGCTTGTCAACTACCAACATCAATACCAACCGGGTTCATTGCGCTATGAGGTGGGCGAACGCAGTAATTTTATTCTGGTACCCATGATGCTGGCGGCCATAACGCAAGTGATGAAGTGGCGACCCGAAAACATCCAACGGTACTGCGGCAAAATTTCGGGTAAAGCGATTCATCTGCTGCGGGAAGGAGGCTATTGGATTGAGGAGCCAAACTTTCGTGGCAACCACCTGTTCGGCATTGGTTTGCCGAAAGGGCGTGACCTAGAAAAAATTAAACTCGCACTAACGAAAGCGATGGTATCGGTATCTATAAGGGGGAAGGCAATCCGTGTATCACCACACTTGTACAATACGGAATCAGAAATGATGAAATTGGTACGTGTGCTTACTCGATAGACTGTCTTTTTTGTTTCCAGCGCGCGTGCGACCAAAGCCAGTTTTCGGGTTGCTCGCGTATCAATCGCTCTACGTGTTGCACATAGTCTTCAATTACTTGATTATCTCCCTTCGCATAAGGTGGTGCAGTAAGCGGTATTAGCTGAGCTTGGTAACCGCCACGTTGAATCTTTTTAATCGGTGCAAAAAAAACCGGATACTGCGTGAGAGCCGGTAATTGACTGATGCCTTGAAAAAAAGCAGTTTCCTGCGAAAGGAATTTAGTCCAATACCGTTTTTCAAAAGTAGGAAACTGATCGGCCACATTTGCGATGGCGCGCGTAATCGTTCTTCGTTTCACAGCCTCCTTTGCCGTTTGCTGCCTTTCTATACCGAATGCCCCAAACCGAGTGCGGGTAGCATCAGCAAAGTTATCGAAGAGACTACTCGATTGTTTTTGATACACAAAATCAAGCGGCATGGGCAGGTTGATGCTGCCCGAAACCAATAACCACTCCCAATTAAACTGATGCGATGCGAGTAAAATCACTGACTGTCTTCTTTCCAGATACGGCTGAAGTATTTCTGGGTTCTGCCAATGCATACGCTTGGTAAGCTCTGCTTTGCTAATGGTTAGAAGTTTTAGCGTTTCCACGCCATAATCGCACAAACATGAATAAAAATCTCTTTCAATTTTTTTCAATTCGAATGCTGACTTTTCCGGGAAGGAGTTACGCAAATTGCTCCACACAATTGCTCTTCTGTATTTGATGAGGCGATAACTCACAAAGAAAAGGAAATCAGAAATCCTGTAAAGCACCGAAAAGGGTAAATAAGAAATCAATCGCAAGAAAAGCATGTACAAAATTAACTCAACGTTTAATTACTTTTGTCGGCAGTTAATACGGAATATGAAAGACAAGGTTGTCATCATCACGGGCGGATCATCTGGTATCGGCAAGGCATTGGCTGAAGTGTTTAGCCAGCGAGGGTCAAAAGTGTTGATTACAGGTAGGAACAAACAAGATCTTTTAAACGCCCAACAAAACTTACAAGCAAAAGGTTTGGAGATAGCAGTTTTTCAGGCGGATGTGAGTACCGAAAATGACAACCGAATGATGGTGGAAGAGACCATGAGATTATTCGGCCGCATTGATATACTGATCAATAATGCAGGTGTTTCAATGCGCGCACTTTTCGAGGACTTCTCTTTAGAAGCGTTCCGGAAGGTAATGAACATTAATTTTTACGGCACTGTATATGCCACGCGTTATGCACTGCCACACATTATACGAAGTAAAGGATCGGTGGTAGGCATCTCTTCTATCAATGGCAAAAGATCCACTCCGGCAAGGTCAGCTTATGCTGCCTCTAAGTTTGCGATGGAGGGATTTTTGGAAACCTTGCGTACCGAAGTGATGACACGCGGAGTGCATGTGTTAGTGGTGAGCCCTGGTTTCACGGCATCGAACATTCGCAAACGGTCACTCACCAAAGACGGCACACCGCAGGGCGATTCGCCCAGAAAAGAAAACGAGATGATGACGGCAGAAGCAGTCGCCAATCATGTGTATCGAGCGGTACTAATGCGCAAGCGAAACGTGACGCTTACCATCAAAGGGAAACTGGCGATTTGGATCAACAAATGGTGGCCAAGCCTAGCCGACAAGTTGGTGTACAACGAGCTTGCCAAAGAGCCAGATTCACCGTTGAAGTAAATTAACTATGTCAAAATTATTAGTCAGCATGAATTTAACGATATAAACGATTTAAAACGATTTAATGACGAGCCTTTTGGATTGTTAAAGTTTATCTGGAGAATGAAAAATACCAAATGAGTTGTCTTAATTGATTGTGGCGTAAGATAAGCACCACAATGCCGCTCAGCATCTTGCTGTATGGGGGCTAAAATCAAAACACTTGCGCATAAAACAGCCTACAAATTTAACTGCTAAATGCGGGGTGGGTTTGTTATGAAATTGTTATGGTTGTTGGTTGCATGTGCCTTGGGTGGAGGTTTTAAGTTTATTTTAATGGCAACCACGTAGTTTGCAACGTGAGGAACCTGATGATTACTCTTTTGTTGCTAATGACATTCAGT
>JBJTHA010000377.1:0-2641 GCA_046094265.1 Cytophagales bacterium | reverse complement strand
CTCTTGATATGACGTACTTTACTTGACAGCCCATAGCCGATAGAATCTTTGTTGTAGTAGTCAGTTACCTCAGCCCGAAGGTACGCTTTGCTTTCTTTTTCAATAAAGAGTTTTCCTCTTTGTTCGCCATTTTTTTCTTTGAACCCCACCACCCACACCTCTTTCCCTTCATTTGTAGTGATGTCAGTTAAGTGGTACTCATATTTTCGTTTATTGGGTTTCAAAAAAGTCGGCCTCCGTTTAATCAAATCATACGTTATGCCTATAAAAAGACCACCATAGTAAAGTGCATTTCGCAAAGTATCGCCATTGGCAAAATGATTGACACGAGATTTAACAACCTTTACATTTCCCATTTCTTGCTCAAATTGATATCCACTTCCTTGTAGCAATAGTTGTGCTTCACCGAAGTAGAAATATCTGCCGCTATCGGTGCGCAAGCTTTCGCGATAGAAGCCCTCTAACTGATACGGCTTTTGAGTATAATTTTCTTCAATGCTATTATATGCCTCACGAAGAAAAACCAACAAAGAACTATCGGGCATCACCACTAACTCTCTCAGTTGCCGATTTTCCGGTTTCAGTTTAATGATTTGTGCTGATGTTAGATTTGCCAAAGGGATTTTACGAGTGGCATATCCAATATATGAAATCAGCAGATTAGATGCGTAATAGCGAGACGGAATAACAAGTTTAAAATCACCTTCAGCATTGGAGCTTGTACCAATGGTTGTCATTTCAACTTGAAGATTGGCGAACGGGAGTGCCAAGTTTGTTTGCTCATCAACTACTTTACCTTTTGTTTCAAAATCCTGCGCAAAACAACCTAGCGAAATCAGAAAGAAAGCCGTAGCAGCAAAACCATTTGACCTCATCAGAACAGCAGCTATGCTTCCCAAATCACCGTTGCCTCTTTTGTGTGATACCAACTAGGGTATTTTGGAACGTGAATTTTTTCCACTTCATTGCGCTTCACCTTCATCGTAGGCGTCATCAATCCGTTTTCGATTGACCAATCGTTTTTCATGACTACCACCTTCTCCATTTTTTCGTAGGATTCCAGATCTGCGTTTACATCGCTCATCGACTTCTCTAAACTCTTGATTAGCTCCTCTTTGGGTTTTGCCTTACCAGTAGCAGAGAGCACCGTAAGCATAATGGGTTGTGGGATACCCATGCCCACCACACACACTTGTTCAATGTCGGTGTTCGCCAACAATTTCATTTCGATGGGCGCAGGTGAAACGTACTTTCCTTTGTCGGTTTTGAATTGGTCTTTTACACGGCCCACAATGCTGAGGAATCCGTTTTGATCTACTTCCACCTTATCACCAGTTTTTAAATAGCCTTGTTCGTCAAATGTTTCAGCGGTGAGTTGCGGCTCGTTGTAATACCCCTTCATCATGCCACCAGCGTGCAACCGCAGCTCTCCCTCATCCGATACTTTTACTTTGATGTCTTTAAACGGCAGGCCTACTGAGCCTTTTTTGTGTTGACCATGTCTGTTGAAATGCGAGTGCACACAGTCCTCCGTCATGCCATAAGCCTGAAATATTTCTATGCCGATGGTTTCGAACCAATTGATGAGGTCGAGCGAAAGCGGGGCGGCCCCCGAGTAGATATGACTTGCCCTGCTTAACCCCAATTTCTTTTTAATGCTTTTTTTCACAACGCTATTGAGCAGCGGTATAGAAAGCAGTGTGCTGAGTTTTTTCTGTGGCATCTTTTCTAAAATCTTCTCGCGAAATTTTGCCCATATACGCGGCACCGCGAAAAATGTATCGGGTTGTGTTTCGGCTAAGTTCTTCGGAAAAGACTCCAATGACTCCGCGAAGGAAAATTGACCTCCAGCATAAAGCCCATACATTTCAATCCCCATGCGCTCAGCAATGTGGCTCATGGGTAGGTATGAAAACAACTTGGGGCGTTTAGGCAAATTCAATTCAGAAATAGCAGCATTGAGGGTAATGTCAAAGTTACCTGATGTGTGCATGACGCCTTTCGGTTTGCCCGTGGTACCAGAAGTGTACATAATCGTCAGCAACTCATCGCGGTTCCAATCTGCCACGTCCTGCACGGGAGTGTGTTGCTTCACCAGTTGCTCCCAAGAGTATGTCTCTCGAATTCCATAGAGTTCTATGCCAACTTTGGCAATGCCCGCAGGAATGCCAGATTTTTGTTGGGAGTAATCATCCAGTTTACCAATCAAAATTACCTTTGCTCCGCTGTGTTCTAAAATCTGTTGAATGGAATGCGCGGTAAGCGTTGCATACAATGGCACGGAAACGTAACCTGCCATCATTATCGCTAAATCTGCCATAATCCAGTGTGCACAATTTTTGGAAAGTAGTGCCACATTCGTGCGGGCGGGAAGGTTCAGCGCGTGTAAGCCTGCGGCCAGTCGCCTTGCTTCCTCACCTGCTTGTTGGTACGTCCAAGTTTTCCATTTCCCATCAACGGGTTGACGCAGAAAAATATCCTGGGAGGCTTGTTTCTCCCACTTGAGAAACTGTTGCAGTGGTGTACTAGGCATACGATTTGAAGTTAGGTAGCTGTCAAATTAATAATAAAACCAACACAAATGAAAACCTGTTACTCAGATTTTTGGCTTGATTTTTAAAGGCTGTTGTTGCTTTTATGC
>JBJTHA010000376.1:0-5164 GCA_046094265.1 Cytophagales bacterium | reverse complement strand
AAGGAAAGACGACTACTATTCAAAGGCATTTCGAATTGTATTTAAGGCAGATCCATCTGCAGAATTGTTGGCAAAAGCACTTGCGGAATTTGAGCGCACGCTAGAGACTACAAACACACCCTATGATCGGTTTATTGACGGGGATGAAAATGCCATGTCGGAATCAGCTATCCGTGGGAGGCTGTTGTTTATTGGCAAAGCGAACTGTGCCAACTGCCATGCGGGCGATGACTTTACTGCAGATCGTTTCAAAAATATTGGGCTCTACAACGGGCGAGATTTGAATGATGCCGGACGGTTTGAGATCACGAAAGACAGTTCGCATCTTGGGCATTTCCGTATTCCGGGGTTAAGAAATGTAGCCGTTACTGCTCCCTACATGCACAATGGCATGTTTGGCAGTTTGCGCGAGGTATTGGACTACTACAACCACCCCGATAAGTTGGTGCAAGGAGCCATCCACCGCGATTTATCATTAAGCACACCATTGAATTTAAGCGAACAAGAAATTACTGACATCGAGGCATTTTTATTGGCACTCACAGATGATCAGTTTCTCAAAAACAAAAACTAACATTCTACATAACGTATTTTTATGAAAACATTTTTACATAACCATCGAACAACGTTACAAGGTTACCTGCCCTATTTTATTCTTTTTCTGCTGACTTTTTTTGCATCACTTGCGCAAGCACAAGATAAGGTGGCCGTTATCGGAAAAGTGAGTGATAACAACACTAAACAACCATTGCCCGGTGCTACAGTGGTAGTTGTGGGAAGCAGCAATGGCACGGTAACGGATCAAGACGGGATATACAAATTAGATTTACCAATCGGCCCAGTTAAAATTCAAGTAAGTTTTGTGGGTTATCAAACCCAGGTACAGTCGCTGACCGTTATAGCGGGGTCGGCCAATCAATTTGACTTCTCGCTGGAGGAAGGTTCGCTATTGTCAGAAGAAGTTGTCATCGTAGGTACACGCTCCACCGAGGGCCGTTCAAAAATTGATTCGCCCGCGCCTGTTGACATCATTCAGGCCAAAGACATAAAGGCGACTGGCCAAGTAGACATCACACAAATACTCAATTTTGTGGCACCCTCCATCAACGCCAACCGCCAACCTGGCGGTGATGGCACTGCACACATTGATCCGGTGGCATTGCGAGGAATTGCACCTGACCAAACGTTGGTTTTGATTAATGGTAAACGCAGACATGGCAGTGCGTTGGTAAACGTATTGGGCACACCATCACAGGGTTCTGTCGCGGTGGACTTCAACTCGATTCCCGTGGCATCGATCGAACGGATTGAGGTGTTGCGCGATGGTGCAGCCGCCCAATATGGTTCTGATGCCATTGCAGGTGTAGTGAACATCGTATTGAAAAAGGAGACCGAAAAAATTTCTCTCACTTCAACGTTAGGAGCATATAACACATCGTTTCGGAATAAAACCGATGGCGCGTTAACGCAATTTGACGTGAACTACGGATTTGGTTTTGGTAAAGGTGGATTTTTAAACTTGACCGGGCAGTTCAATAGTAACGACCGTACCAACCGTACCGGCTACTATGAGTTGTCCAATCGCCTGACGGGTGCCAGACAATATTGGTTTTCGTACCCTACCAATGCCGCGCAAGAAACCATTGATGCGCAAGAGCTATCGGTAGACCGCTATTCATCTGGCAACAGTGGAAATTCAAAACAGCAGAGCGGAAGCCTGTTCTTCAATGCTGCTTTGCCGTTGGGCAACGGTGCCGAGGTGTATAGTTTTGGTGGTATCACCAGTCGCTCCAGCAACAGCCGAAATAACGGATACCGTTTTCCGAACGGCACTACTACCATTAATAATATTTCTGATCGGTATTTCCCAAGCATTTATCCAAATGGTTTTTTACCTGAGAATCTTGGAATCATCAGCGATAAATCGCTTACCATTGGCGTTCGAGGTAAGAAGAGCGGTTGGGATGTTGATTTGAGCAATACGTTCGGCAGCAACCGAGTACAATACTATGTTGAAAATACATTGAATGCTTCTATTGGTGCTTCCAGCCCCACACGTTTCAATTCGGGCGCGTTGCAGTTTCAGCAAAACACAACCAACCTCGGTGTGTTTCGCAAGTTCACAGATTTGTCAGTAGGCAAATCGTTGGGCGTGGCGTTTGGTGCTGAGTACCGTCAGGAAAATTATAAGATTGAGGCGGGTGAATTGACTTCGTACATCAATGGCGGAGATAAAACTTTCATTTTCAACAGAGTTGGAGGCAACCCACCTACTCCCCCTGCTACCTATCGTCCACGTGCGGCAGGGGCACAAGCTTTTCCGGGTTATCAACCAAGCGATGCCCAAGACCAATTTAGAAACAACGTGGGCGTGTACGGAGATTTGGAATACGATATTACCAACCGCGTGCTTTTAACGGGCGCAATCCGATACGAAAACTACAGCGATTTTGGTGATAAGCTCACGTGGAAAACGTCTGCTCGCGTAAAAATTACCGAAGATATCAATTTGCGTGGAGCTGTGAGTACAGGATTCCGAGCACCATCGTTACAGCAGAAGTACTATTCAGCTACTACTTCTATTCCACAAGCCGATGGAAGCCTGTTGCTTTCGCGCGTATCCAATAACGACAATCAGGTAACCAAAGCTTTTGGTGTACCTTCATTGAAAGCCGAAAACTCTTTCAACCTGAGCGCTGGAATTACCGCTAGGTTGTTTGAAAAGTTGACGCTTACGGTAGATGGATATCAAATTGAAATCAAAGACCGTGTAACACTTACCGGATTTTTCCAAACGACTACCACGAGCAGCAACCAAACTGTAAAAGATGCCGCTGCGCTTGTTGCAAACCTGCTAAAAGACTATCCGGATGTGAACTCCGCGCAGTTTTTTGGCAATTCAATCGATACACGGACTCGTGGCATTGATGCAGTACTATCGTATCGCACAATTTTGGGTAATGGCACCCTTAATCTGTCGGCTGCCGCCAACATTACGCGTACAGAGGTAACAGACGTGCACGTGCCTTCGGGCTTGGTGGGCACTGCCACACAAGATGTGAAGGACTATCTTTCTGAGCGCATCTTTTTCGATCGGTTACAACGCGGGCGCTACGAGCGTGGCACACCGCAAAACAAAGTCATCGTATCAGCGGGTTATACTGTCAAGAGGTTAACCCCGTATGTACGCCTGACCCGTTTTGGAGAATACACTGCGTATGCTACTCAAAACAACTTGGATGATCCCAACGGAGCACGTGATCAGGAGTTCTCCCCCAAATGGGTAACCGATGTAACGTTGAGTTACCAAGTTAACTCATCAGTCTCGCTCAGTGTGGGCGGTAACAACGTGTTTGATGTTTACCCCGATCAGCAGATTTTACAAAATAACCAGACAGGAGCGGTGCCCTATGGCACAGCGGCTTCTCAACAGTTTGGTGCGAACGGGGCATTCTACTACGGACGAGTAGCATTTACCTTCTAAATAAAATAGCATGAAAAATTTCCCTTTTATTGCCTTTGCGCTGCTGACTACGTCAGCAGCCATTGGTCAATCCAATCAAAAGATTTCAGATTCATTGGTGGCACGATCCATTCATAAACGCGTGATTACCATAGATGCGCGCATTGATCTTCGACCTGACTTTCATGCAGTTGGCAACAGTGCTGCCAAAGAAACGGTCGATCAATTTGATCTGCCAAAACTAGAACGCGGAGAACTGGATGTGGCCACAGTGGCCTTGTTTGCCGACCCTATCAAGCGCTCGCCTGAGAATATTTCAATTGCGCGCAAACAGGTCGACAATAAACTTGCTGCTTTGAAAAAATTTGTAGCAGAAAACCCACAGCGATTGGAATTTGCATACTCCGCTGCTGACATTGAGCGCATTGTGGCAAAGGGTAAACACGCCATTTTGTTGAGTTTTCTCAACGCACTTTCGCTTGGCCAGGATTTGTCGCTTATAGAAAAATACTATAAAGAAGGTGTGCGCGTTTTTGGATTCACCCATGCAGGAAACAACGACTGGGCAGATTCCTCTAGACCCAATGCAGCCTTTGGTGATAAACCAAATGAAAATGGGGGCTTGACCGAACTTGGAAGGAAAGGTGTTGCCGAATTGAACAGGCTCGGTGTGGTAATTGACGTATCTCAGCTTACACCTGCAGGAGTATTTCAAGTGGTGCAGTTAAGCAAAGCGCCCGTGGTGGCAACGCACTCTGCTGTCTTTGGGAGAGTAGAGAACTCAAGAAACTTGACCAACGAAGAATTAAAGGCAATTGCGGCAACGGGCGGTGTTGTTCATATTGTTCCGTTTACCCCCTATTTGAAAGTAGACCCCAAGTTTAGAGAAGACTATATCAAAAAAATTTGGGAGCCGTTTGGGCTTGTGTATGGCCGAGACGATCCTCGTACAAAGTTGGATGCAGACACCTATCAAAAACATTTGGATGCTTACCGCGAGTTTTCACGTAATGAATGGTGCTACAGCAACCTCAACGATTACTTAGATGCCATTGATTATGTCGTTCGGTTGATTGGTGTTGACCACGTTGGTTTTGGCAGCGACTTTAACCATGGTGGTGGAGTAACAGGTTACAACAGCGTAGCAGAAGGACCCAACGTAACCCTAGGACTTTTAAAGCGCGGCTACACAGAAGAAGAAATTAGAAAACTGTGGGGCGGCAATTTTTTACGAGTGCTGAGGGAGGTAGAGTCAAGTAAAGCTATAAGAATTGTTGAAACCAAAACGGCATCCCCAAGCACTAAATAAAATAACCCTATAGAATATGAAAGCAATAAAAAGTGTAATTTTTGGAAGCCTAACTGCGGCTTGGGTCGCTTGCTCTACTCCTGCAACCCACGAATTGCAAGTGGGCAATTGGCGGGGCGAATTCATCCTTGACAATCATCAAGTACCGTTCAATTTTGTGGTAGAAGATGATACGACTGCATTGGTAAAAGTTTTTCTTACCAATGCCGATGAAAAAGCACCATTGGACAGTATCTACTACCAAGGCGATTCTGTAATTCTACCCATCAAAGTTTATGATGCAGTGCTCATTGCAAAAGTGGAAAGCGATTCGCTCAAAGGATTTTTCAGAAAAAATCAATCGGCAAAACAAGGTATTCCCTTTAGAGCAGCGCGAAATCAATCCCATCGCT
>JBJTHA010000375.1:0-13537 GCA_046094265.1 Cytophagales bacterium | reverse complement strand
TACTGTGCCATCGCCAACAATTCCGTCCAACCATATCACTGTTTTAATGGGGCTGTAGTTATCAGTCAAAACAAATCTATTTGAACTAAAATCGTAGACATATTCAGAAGCATCATTAGTAAAATTTTTTGGCGCATATCTACGATTGACTACAAAAGTGTTTGACATTTTTAGTGGCCTAAAAAAAATTTTCTCCAAATAAGTGGCATAAGGTAACCTCGATAATTTTTCGATAATAGACGCCAATAAAACATAGCCTGTATTGCCGTATTCAAATTTTATATTTGGTTTAAATAGCAATTTAGGATGGTGGGCTGCCAATAACTGAACAACATCATTATTGGTTGCAATCTTTGATTTGTCCCACACGCTATCCATCAACTGCATATAATCAGGCATGCCACTTGTATGATTCAACAAATGTCTAACGGTTACCATATGATATATCTTCAGTTCCGGAAAGTAAGCATCAATAGCATCATCATAATTTAACTTGCCTTGTTCTTTCAATTGGACTATGGCCATTGCTGTGAATTGCTTCGCGCAGGATGTTAATTCATCAATCGAATTTCGATTCATTTTTTCTTTGCTCTGTTCATTCGCCACGCCAAAACTCTTTTGATAAACAGGCTTTCCTCTTTCAACGATTAAAACATTGCCATTAAATTGCCCCGTTACTTGAAAAGAATTAAAAAGGCTATCGATTCTTTTCATGCTACGTTGCCCATAAAGAAAATGGCTCGAAAGTAAAAGCATAAAAAGCCATCGCAGTTTCATCTTTCTTTCGGGAAAGCTTTAATTCGATGTTTGAATTACCAAAATAGTTTTAAGTCCTAACGTCAAATATAGTCTCGTTACGCAGCGCGTGATTGTGCATCAGTTTAACAGATAAAAGATGGTGTACTAGCATCGGCCAAGGATTGCAGTGGAAAGCCCGAAGTGCGCGGAAGGTGCGTTGGCCGGACTTGGAACGAAAAGCCTGGCCCCGATGGGTTCGCGAGCGTGGGGTTGCGGACATCGGGGGGCCGCCCAGCGCACCGCCTTTTTTCAAATCTTAAAATTATCTCATTTTCAAATTCCAGCCCCCAATTCCTAAGACCCAAAACCGATTTGCCCAATGCCCAAGTTCTTCTATCTTTGCGGCACTTTTTTCGCCCCCATAGCGGGCGGCTGAAACAACTAAATAAACCTTAATCTCAGTATGCAAAATTTACTCTACGTACTGCCCCTGTTAGGAGCGCTGGGGCTCGTGTATGTGCTTTGGAAAAGCGCCTGGGTGGCCAAACAAGATGCGGGCACCGATAAAATGAAAAAAATTGCCGGCCATATTGCCGAGGGTGCAATGGCTTTTTTAAAGGCCGAGTACAAGATCCT
The DNA here is from genome assembly GCA_046094265.1 of Cytophagales bacterium. Classification (GTDB taxonomy): domain Bacteria; phylum Bacteroidota; class Bacteroidia; order Cytophagales; family Cyclobacteriaceae; genus ELB16-189. The sequence goes on along the minus strand of JBJTHA010000375.1, from coordinate 12,163 downwards.
CATCATCTTTGTGGCCTGTGTGGCAGCGTTGTTGGCTTTTACAGCCGATAGCAAAACCAGCAGTCCCTTGGTTGGCGTATCGTTTATCTTGGGTGCCTTTAGTTCTGCTTTGGCGGGATTCATCGGAATGAAGGTGGCCACCAAAGCCAACGTGCGCACCACCAACGCAGCACGCACCAGCTTGGGCAAGGCATTGGAAGTAGCCTTTACGGGCGGCTCGGTAATGGGCATGGGCGTAGTTGGTATTGGCGTATTGGGCCTGAGTTTATTATTCATCATTTATTCACAAATTTTTGGTATCGATTCACAAGCCGGGGTAAACCAAGTAATCACGGTGATTACTGGTTTCTCTTTCGGTGCATCATCAATAGCGTTGTTTGCACGCGTGGGCGGTGGTATTTATACCAAAGCGGCTGACGTAGGCGCTGATTTGGTTGGTAAAGTAGAGGCGGGTATCCCAGAAGACCACCCGTTAAACCCAGCCACTATTGCCGATAACGTAGGCGATAACGTTGGTGACGTAGCGGGTATGGGTGCCGACTTATTTGAATCGTATGTAGGTTCGATTGTGGGTACGATGGTGTTGGGCGCGGCTTTTATGAGTGTAAGTACCTTTCAAACACCAGAGTTTATGAATGGCCTTTCACCCGTATTGTTGCCCTTGGCGCTATCAGGTGTGGGCATAGTGATGTCTTTCATAGGCACATTCTTCGTGCGGGTGAAAGAAGGTGGCAACCCGCAAACTGCCTTGAACACGGGTGAAATAGTTTCGTCTGTAATCATGATTGCAGCATCTTGGTTCATTATCAAAGGTATGTTGCCCGCCTCATGGCAATACAGCGACCCATTGTACAACAACCCTGGCGAATTCACTGAATATACCTCAACAGGTATTTTCTATGCTACAGTAATTGGATTGGTGGCAGGTGTAATCATCGGATTAATCACCGAATACTATACTGGAATGGGCAAGAAGCCAGTAGTATCAATCGTACGCCAATCGTCAACCGGTGCGGCAACCAATATTATAGCTGGTTTGGGCGTGGGCATGATGTCCACCATGTGGCCAATTATCATCATAGCGATCTCCATTATAGGTGCGTTTAGCTTTGGCGGGCTGTATGGTATCGCCATTGCCGCGGTAGGTATGTTATCAAATCTTGGGATTCAGTTAGCGGTTGATGCCTATGGACCTATTTCCGACAATGCTGGCGGTATCGCGGAAATGAGTGAACTACCAAAAGACGTGCGCTCGCGCACCGACAAGTTGGATGCAGTGGGCAATACCACTGCCGCCATAGGCAAAGGTTTTGCAATTGCATCAGCAGCGTTAACGGCATTAGCATTGTTTGGCGCATTCATGACAACGGCTCACGTAAAAACGATCGATGTATCGAAGGCAAACGTCATGGCGGGTTTGTTCATCGGTGGGATGCTTCCATTTGTATTTTCTGCGTTAGCTATGGGTGCGGTAGGCCGTGCTGCCATGAGCATGATTGAAGAAGTGCGCAGACAATTTAATGACATCCCTGCACTGAAGGCTGCCTTGGCCGTGATGAAGAAAAATGGTGACAAAGAAATCAACGAGTGGTCAGCCGAAGACCAAAAGACTTTTCACGATGCTGATGGAAAAGCCGAATACGGAAAATGTGTTGAAATTTCCACAAAGGCAGCCATCCGCGAAATGGTTGTTCCTGGTTTGATGGCTGTAATTGTGCCTGTGGTGATTGCTTTCTTGCCTGGTTTTGGCGTGGAAGCATTGGGTGGCATGCTCGCGGGCGTAACTGTGTCGGGTGTGTTGATGGCAATATTCCAATCGAACGCTGGCGGTGCGTGGGACAATGCGAAGAAGAGCTTTGAAGAAGGCGTGGAAATCAACGGACAGAAATACTTTAAGAAGTCTGAACCGCACAAGGCAGCTGTTGTGGGTGATACCGTGGGGGATCCATTCAAAGATACTTCAGGCCCATCGTTGAACATTTTGCTGAAATTAATGTCAGTGGTAGCCTTGGTAATCGCTCCTTTGTTGGTTAAAGATGAAAAAGACTCCACCAATACCGAGGTAAAACCCACCATTGAATCGGTTATCAAAGTTGACGAACCGACACAGCCAGTAAAATAATATCAAACCGCTTTAAAAAAAGACCCCGCACAAAAAAGCGGGGTCTTTTTTTGTCAGTATTATTGCTCTTCATATTTATCTTTTTCCGTGAGTTTGCCAAAATTATGAAAGTCGGAATTGTTACTTGCGCAGAATTTTCTCATCTCACCGATCAAGAAAAACCATTGATCGACTTATTCGCTGCAAAAGGCATCCACATCGTGCCACTGGTTTGGAATGACAAGTCCGTTGATTGGAAACACTACGATTGCTTACTACTTCGTTCAATATGGGATTACCATCTACACGTGGAAGAATTTTTTGCTTGGCTTGGTCATCTAAGAGATCAAAGCATTACTACACTCAATCCACTAGAGGTTGTAAACTGGAACCGCCACAAGTTTTATTTGCGAGAACTTGAAAAAAAAGGGATCGGCATCATCCCCACTTTTTTTATAGAAAAAGGGTCTGATTTTTCACTCACAGAACTTAAAAGCAAGGGGTGGGAAAAAGCCGTAATTAAACCGGCCATATCCGCCAATTCGCATTTAACAGAGTTATTCCACATCACCGATTCGAAACTGGTTGAGGAAAAATACAGACGATTGGCTCAACATCACGATTTGTTAGTGCAAAGCTTCATGCCTGAAATTCAAACACAAGGTGAAATCTCGCTTGTATTTTTAGGGAAACCGTATTCACATGCCGTGCAAAAAAAACCTGCTGTAAGTGATTTTCGTGTTCAGGCCGATTACGGAGGAAAAGCAGAACCTTTTCACGCAAATCCGGCTATAATTCGTGCTGGAAATCAGATTTTATCACATATTCCTTGTAATTTGCTTTATGCACGTGTGGATGGCATAATACATGAAAACCAATTTTTTCTGATGGAATTGGAATTGATAGAACCTGATCTATTTTTTGACCATGCACCTGCTGCCAGAGGTGCTTTTGTAGAGGTAGCCACGCTGCTACTGCAATCAAATCATTTGCCTTAACTTTTGATATCAAAACGTAACTTATGAATCGCATCACCAGACTTATCTGCATTTTATTGCTTCCAGCAGGGCTTTTTGCTCAAAGCTCTGTGGTGGGTAAATGGAAAAGTATTGACGATAAATCTGGGGAAGTACGGTCGATCGTAGAGATTTTCGAAAAAAATTCCAAACTGTATGGCAAAATCATAAAGGTTTTTCCGCGCCCAAACGAAGATCCAGACCCTGTTTGTGAGGAGTGTGCGCCCGAGGACGATCGTTACAAAAAAAAGATATTGGGCATGGAAATCATACGTGAAATGAAAAAAGACGATCAAGAATATGTAGGGGGTTATATTTTAGATCCAGAGGTGGGTAAAGTATACCGTTGTAAACTATGGCTTGAAAATGGCTCCTTGAAAGTGAGGGGCTATTTAGGGCCGTTTTTCCGAACTCAAACATGGCAGATAGTGCCATAGAGCGATTCTTTGAAAAAAATTACGACCTTCAAACCTAAATTAATTTACCCAAACACTTAATTAAAGGTTACCACGCGTGGCACTACAGGTATTCAAATCAGGTTCGCAAGTAAACGAAAAGGAAATCTTCGAGCGGATACAAATAGGGGATGAAAAAGCCCTGGAAATTATCTACAAGAAGTACTATCGGATGATGACCAAGCTTGTAATCACCAATAGCGGAACCGAAGAAGAAGCAAGAGACGTTTACCAAGATGCGTTAGTAGTTTTTTGGCAAAAGGCTCGTTCGGGTAATTTAGTGTTAACCTCCAAAATGAGTACTTTCATCTACAGCATCTGCCAAAATTTATGGAGGAAAGAGCTAGATCGCAAAAAAAGGTTATCGAATGAAGAAAAAGACGCCCCTACTTCAATGGATATGGATAGCCCCGAGCGTGAAAAGATAATGGCCAAATGCCTCGAACAATTGGGTGAAACATGCCGAAAAGTATTGACGTACTACTATTTTGACGAGATGTCGATGCAAGAGATAGCAGACAAACTGGGCTTTGCAAACACCGATACCGCCAAGACAAAAAAATACAAGTGCAAGCAAAAGTTGGATGAGTTGGTGAAAGCACAATACAGCGAGACGGATTTTTTAGATTGACAACATGAAACACTTTGATTTGATAGACGACTATTTGACTAACCGCTTGGGAGATGACGACAAGACTGCCTTTGAAAAAGAGCTACTGCAAAACAGTGCCCTCCAAAAAGAGGTGGCAATACAGCGCTGGGCGATTGAAGGTGTAAAAAAGGCACGTGCAGCAGAGTTGAAGACCATGCTCAACAATGTGTCTGTGGATAACTCCGAGCATATGGAGTGGATATCCACACTGAAAATGGCTGCAAGCGTAGCGGGTGCAGGTTTAATGATTGCAGGGCTATTGTATTACTCAAATAAGCATGAGAATCTCAACCCTACTAATCTATCTACTTCTATTCAAAAATCTATAAAACCAAGAATAGAAGGGATGAGCCCCCCAGAAAAATTTGAAGGAAATGCTGAGGCCGAAAAAGATAAGTCTTCTCCTGATTATCAAGGGCAAGTATCCGTCTCACATATAGCGGTTACAACCGATGCAACCAAACAGAAATATTCGTTCCACTATCAGTTCGCACAGGGCAAACTCTACTTGTATGGAGATTTTGAAAAAGAAACATTTAAACTATTAGAGTTTAACGGTGATGTTCATGCGTTGTTCATACACTACAACGAGGCGTATTACCTGTTGGACGAGAAACAGACGCACATCACCAAATTAGAACCAATTAAAGACAAAACTTTGATTTCGAAGCTGAGTGAGTATCAAGACCACTAATTGGTTTTTTGGGGTTATGTTTTGGGTGTCAAATTCTCTCCTGCGAGAGACGGCTTTTTTTTAGATATTTCTGAGTTGCTAAACGGCTCTGACATCTTCGATTTTTGGCGCAGTCAATTGTGCCCGTTTGACCATTCTTAATTTATTGAGCAGCCGTGTCAGCAAGCTGGGGAATTCCGGTTATAAATCCAAAACACAATCTACTGGCACTATCAGTACTCACCAGATGGGTCATGTTTAAGGATGAGGACATGATCCAAGTCTAAAATACAATAAAATACCATATAATAATAGCTACGGTTCGATAGTTATGGTAACAATATTCATGATGCCAATTGATTGCCACTAGGAAGACCGGTACGCCATCTCATACACCGACTTTGAATGCGGCCCCAAAAACACACGCGCATAAATGCGAATGATGGCCAGCCCATCTACCACAAAACTTAGTGAAGTGAAAAAGGCCAACAACCATTGATTTTCATGGATATGGCTGAAAATCAGGTCTTCGCCTATAAATGTGGGCGTAATCGGGAAACCAGTAGCCCCTAAGCAGGCTAGTAAAAACACCATACTGATTTTTGGGTGTTTGTACGAGTGGCCATGAAATTGATCCAAATCAATATTGCCCTCAATCAAACGTAACCGCTTCAGTGCTGCAAAACCAACTAAACCTGCAATGGCAACACCAATCAGATAAAGATGAATTTCGTTGAATGTGAAATTCTCATTGAACGATATTGCCAGCGCAATCCAAAAGTGATTCATGATTACCAGTAGCCAACTTACGCGGGCATGCTGCCTTTCGGTAAATGCCTTCAACACACAAATTACCCCTACCAGCGAGAAAACTATGGGTAGGTAACCTTCTACCAAGTCTGGAACCCATTGTTTATTATAAGTGCAAAACAATCCAACCAGGTAAACAGGCACTAACAAAGCAAATACACGCGACAAGTTTAAAAAAGTAAAGTACTGGCCTATCTTCTTTATCGGATTCCACAGATATTGATACATCATCGAATCCAAATTCCATTCTTTAATGCAAAGCATATACAAGGTATATTGGATTCTTTGAGGAAATGAATCTTCAACCGATCGAATGCGCGGAACGAAATTGTAGAACTGCTCGCGAATGAGGTAGCTAACAACAGAAGGCGATACCAACAATTGATACGTTCTCAAAAAAGCATTGCCCGCAAAATGGATAAGCGCAATGGCACCCCACCCGGCTGCGATCTCAATAAAAATCAAACCAATTTGCGCGATGGAACTGTATGCAATCTGACTTTTAATAGAAGATTGCACACGTGCGATGCCTGTAGTAATAACTGCCGTAGTGAAGCCCATCAGCCCGATCAGCACTCGCACCGATGTTTGGTGCTCCCAGATTGGGTAGGTACGCATCATGATAAAAACGCCCAAGTGTACCGACAACGAACCGTAAAAAATGGCGCTGCTGGGTGTGGGTCCTTCCATTGCGCGGGGAAGCCATGATGAAAATGGCAGTTGCGCAGATTTTGCTGAAGCGGAAAGCAAAAACATGAGCGAGATAAAAACACCGACCCATGTATGTTCTTGTAAATTGGAATGAATCAAATCATAGTTGCTGAGTTCGTCAAAAGTGATACTCTCATGCCACAGGTGATGGCTCATCCACATTGCTAAAATCAAGCCCACATCGGCAACGCGATAAATGGAAAAAACTTTGACTGCGTTTTTTACGGGCAGGTAGCGATCGCGGTAAAACGCGATAAGTAAAAAAGAAGAGATACCCAAAATCTCCCAGCCGATAAACAATGTTTCTAAGTTGCCCGAAAACACCGCCAAATTGTAGCCCAGGTAAAAAAGCAAAATGGTGTTGAAGAATCGCTTGTAGCCTACCTCGCGGTGTAGGTAAGTGCGGCTGTACATTGTAACCATGAATGTGAGCAGCGACCCAACAAAAATGTAGACGGCCGTGATCTTATCAAAGTAAAAATCGAGGAAGAACTCGTAGTGGTCGCTTCTGTACAGCACAATATCTTTTAGGTTAATGGCATCATAACCTTGTAAAATCCAATACACCAAAAAGGCTTGAAAGCTGATCATGTGAACGGCTACTGAGGTGAATGTCCATTTGGCAATCAACCCTTCGTTATGCCGTGGTAAAAAAAGGCTTCCCAAAAAACCGATGAGGGGAATCAATACAAAAAACTCTAAAAATGATTTCATGGTAAGGATGGCGATAGCGTTTTCTCTAACTCGTACACTGGCAGGTTTTCTTCGTGATCTTCAAAAATGAATTTCAAATTTGGAGCCACTGGCACTTCTTTTACTGTGGGCTGATAAAGGCTGAAGTTGCCCTCTTTGAACAAATACAATTGGTGAGTATCCGGATGAACTGCGACAACACGTACCCATTCGTTCAAGAACCACTCGTATGTTGGCGCTTCCTTCTGAATGGCCATCAATACTATTTCCGGAAAATGCTCAACAATCACCATCAACCGCACGGGGTCGTGCACTTCTATCATTTGGCTGGGCAACCCTGGCCTCAAATCTCCATCGATGCCATTGGCCACACCAAATAACCCCATTACATTGTGGGGTAGCTTAGAACCAGCGCCCAACTTCTGATTGTCAACCCTAGAAAAGAAGTACTCGAGATTGATGCCACCACAAACCGGGCCCACCGGCCTAAGAACGTTCACCAAAAACTTACCGTCTGAGTCTACCCTGTAGTCGTAAGAGTTCATGAAAGCCCTTCGATCCATGAATAAATGTTTGGTCAACTCACGCCTGCCCACAATGCACAGCGCATTGGTTGCATGGTTGAGCTCGGGCCTCGGCTCAAACAATGAAACCGACCGTGTGCGCACTTTTTCATGTATCGCTGCCGGTGCTAAGTGCGAATCGATCGATGCAAACCTACGCGAGCGCTCTTTGGCATTATAGTCGAGTGCGTTGGCAAAAACAGCTTCGTTTTTTTTGTGGCTCTGTAGATTTAGTGGCGTCAGTATATCTTCGTCAAAAAACACTACCTCATCGCGCGTAGTATCGTGCAAACCACCAATGAACTGAGTCGCATCTGGAATATCAATACCACGGCCACGCAGCACTTCACGAACCTTTTGATGGTTCGCCATAAATGAAATGACACGTGCATTTACCGAGCCTGCACGGCCAGAACATGCCCCGCAATCGTAAGCGGCATAATGTGGATTGTTCACACTGCTGGACCCATGGCCAATGGCATACACCAAGGGCGCAAATTCTTTTACCAAGCCAATACTCTTCAGAAGCGCCTCTACGCGGTTGGCCATCTCGTCTACAGTAAAGCCAATTTGCAAGTCATTTTCTTTTTGGTCGGGCGTGTGATTCTCGATCGTGAGCTTCGACTTCTTGCTCATATGCTTAAATGAAGAAGCAGTGGCCGGGCCCATGGAGGGTTTGAAAATATTGAGGAACAAGAGGAACGCAGACCAAAAACCAAGCGTTTGCGAAATCAGCCAACCTCCATAAAACGAATGGGAGTGTTTGTTAAAATACGCATCCTTCTGCAGCTTTTCGCCACCTACGCCCTTCACCAAGTATTTTGGCGTAACAGGCGCTGGGCAGAGTTTGGTATAAAACTTTCCGCCTTCGGGTTGATAATAGAACTCAACCGAAAAAAAACCGGGCGTGCCGAAGGTTTCTGCAATGGGATCCAATTCTTCGATGTAACGCCTCAATGAACACTCGCGATCATCAATGCACAGCAGTGCTTGAAAGCTCTTTGAAGTGAATTTCTTATCCGGCACTTTCTTTTGCATGATACCCGCCAGCACTTGATCGTGGTAGGTCCATTCAAATGCTTCTTGCCAAATAAACAGAACCTCGTGTATCTCGCGCTCGAGCACATCTGCAAATAGTTCAATTGGTCGCTCGGTAATTTGCTGCGCCAACGGCTGCCATCCTGTACCAAATTCAAAATCCAAGGCGTCAATCTCCAACAGCAACTCAAACACAATTAAGTCATGCATCGAAAGCTTGCGCGGATCCAAAATCGTAAATGGTTGGTCTTCGATGGTACTCACCATGCCCGACCAACCCTGATGGGCAAATTGCTGATCGAACAAATACTGCTGATAAAGTGATTCATCGCCAATCAAAGTATCTAACAAGTCTTTGATTTCACATGTGGTCTCCAACAGTAACTGCCTGGCTCTCTTTTTGCGAAAAAAGCTACCTAAGCTCTTTTTTTCCATTTCGCGCAGCGAGGCCAAAAAGGTTTGCTCCCGGATCGGAAAATTCCAAATGGCAATTCCCTGGTCAAGGTAACTACACAAAATGCGGAACAGAATGGGCTGTACCAAAGAGTCCATGTCGATGCGATAACACTTTTTCCATTGACTGCGAAAGGCCCCGATTCGGGGTGTTGAAGTATTATGATATTCGTGCGTTGTGACTTTCGCTTTCCACTCGTCAAATGCGTCACCCTTCTTTTCGCGAATCACTCTATCGAGCACATCCGGATTGATTTGACCTGTTTCAAATAATCTTCGGTAATCACCGAGCGACAACGAGGATCGATATCCTAAAATCTCAGAGGCATACCTGACACCGTCTTTAAACTTTAGATTTTGAAATGCGTGCAGGGTGTTATGGTGTATAAAATCCTTGAGAGGAGCCTGCGCAGGCAAATAATGCTTTAAGTCGTGAATGACTTGGTGTTCATCAAATATTGAGTGTTGGGATTCCATTTCTTGGTTGTGAATTGTAAAGAATCAAATGGCGGCCATTCGAAAAACAAAAGCGGAAAAAGAAAAAACCGACCGACCTATAGCAGCACCGCACGGTGCACAAGGTACAAAGACTTGCCTACGCAATATGTAACAAAAGTGAGAGCTACTTCTCTTTTTAAACAATTAGCAGGTTGCAAAAAAGTATTGAACGCTAACGCAGCAGGCGCATACACCAAGGTACGCTTGTCCAAAGATTCAGAGCCCTCCCTTTCTTCGGCCGGTGTAGAATCGCCAGCCGCTGCTGCTTCAAAAGATGTGTTACCAAAGTCAAACTCGTCAACCTCTTCAGAAAAAGTTGAAATGGACACCAACGAAAAGCAAAAAACAGCCAAGGCTGCCCACGATTTTACTTGTATCCAAAATGTGACGTTCATTTTTTTCAAATGTATTGAATTTCGTGCTTCATTGTAAAAAAAATGACGAACTGTTGTGTGAGAAAAAATTTCAATGGCGATAGCATTACTTTCACGTGACCCCAATTCTTCAATCAATGGTTTCAATTTGACTACAGAACTTCCACTTTAGCTAGACTTTGAAAAATATTTTTAACATTTGTACCCGGGCATCACATGCGTTTTATCCAACATACTATATTGAAACGGCTAATTATACTGCTATTCTGCGTTGAGTTACTCGCTCCATCATTCTGTTTGCTTTTTCAGATTGATGACATAACCGCGACTACAAAATCTGATTTGGTTTCAGTTTCATCCGATTCAGACATCGGTTGGCCTGCTGAAGAACAAGTTGAGGAGGAGCGCAATACCCGCATCCATCGTGTTTTTGATTTAGCAAATTTTTGCCCGAGGCTTTTTCAAACAAACCACACAAAAAAAATATTGGTAGGTTTCGAACATCGATTCAATAGATACCAAACACCACTTTATAAAAGACATTGCGTCTTTAATATTTAAAAGTAACTCTACTTTGTCAGATACGCGAAAGTAGTAAAATCATTTCTGTAAGCTGCTGATAATTTGTTTCTTGCGTCAGAAAAGAAAACGCCCTTAGGACGAGAAAGACCAAGGGCGTTTCAAAAAAACAAAACTTAAAAAAGGATGAAAAAACTACTGCCTTAGGCCAATCGGCCGAAAGGCTGATGGCTTTTTTGACATCCTTTCGAAAGCCGTTCGAAGATAGTAAAAAGTCTCTCTTCAGTAAAGCACAATGGGTAGTTCAAGGCATCCTGAGTGCGCCACGAAAAAATCTACAGGTAATTGCGCAGTCGCTCGGCAAGTCCGATCATCAAGCACTGAATCATTTTCTTTCTGATTCCAATTGGGATTGGGCCGCGGTGAGCGATCAGGTTGCCGTCCGGTTTTATAAACTAGTCGAACGCTTAAACGCAGTGGCCAACTTGTGTCTGATCATTGATGAGTCGGGCATACCCAAAAAAGGAGATCAATCGGCAGGAGTTACCAGACAATATTGTGGTGCTACGGGCAAGATTGATAATTGCCAGGTGGGTGTTTTTGCGGCCTTAAGTTGTGGTGCGTTGGTTAACATTATCAAAGCGGTTTTGTACCTGCCCCAAAGTTGGATCAATGATAAAAAGAGATTGGATAAGGTAGCTGTTCCACAAGAGCATCGTACCTACAAAAGCAAAATTGACATTGCCCTTGGTCTTATTGTCGATATTAAGAAAAGGTTGCAAATCCCGTTTCAATGGGTAGTATTCGATGCTTTTTACGGTCGCGATCTGGGGTTGCTGCGCGAGCTTCATCGGCTTTCCATCACCTTCATGGCGCAGATACCTGAATCGCACCATGTTTTCCTCACCGACTTTGAGTTGAAAATCCCACGATCGAAAAGTAAACGCGGAAGGCCTTTCACAAAGCTCAAACCAACACGCACTTCGCTCAGTGTAACCCGGTATGTCAAAAGATTAAAAACTTGCGATTGGAAAAAACTTACCGTGCGCACTTCTTCTACCGGTGTGCTCAAGGCATACTTTCATCGAGTTCCTGTTTGGCTATTCGATGACCAGGCTGTAAAAAAATGTAGGTTCACCTTGCTGATCCGAAAAGATGTGAACGGTGATATTTCTTTTCATCTTACCAACAGCACCGCACATCTGCAACGACTTGCCTACATGCAAGCTCAACGCTATTTTGTAGAACGCGCTTTCCGTGATGCTAAACAAGAGCTTGGAATGGATCAGTACCAAGTGCGCGGATATGCAGCATGGCATAAACATATGGCTTTGGTGATGATGGCACAGCTATTCATCCAACAAGAAAAAGTGCGAATCGACCAAAAACAGGTTACCATATCTACTCAGGATATTGTCAAGATTATAATAGCTCTACTCTTGCCACAAAAAAATCTTGATGAGCTAATCCAACAAATCAACGTCAAAAACAAAACCCTATTCGCTAAAATCCGATATTTGACAAAGTAGAGTTAAACTCTTCCCTATATCGATTCTGGGATAAATTCATGTTCAAGCATTTTGACTGTCAGTCAAAAACTGTTTGGT
>JBJTHA010000374.1:0-2632 GCA_046094265.1 Cytophagales bacterium | reverse complement strand
CATAGTTGGTTGATGTCGAAATCTTGGACGCAGACATTTCGATGCTGTTGACAGTATCAATCAGCATCACCAACTCTTCGCCTGCAGGTACTAACCCAATTGGTGGATGCGGTCCAAAGGAGCCTTCACTGGCAATGGCCAGTGTTTCGCCCGTTAGTTCAAGCACTTTCTTGATTTTCATTCGCACAGTCTCGTACGCACTCGAAGTACGTTCGACTTCGCCAGAGAAAGTACCAAATTGATCGGTATCAAAATCTTCAGGCACTAATGGATTCGAATCAAAGGCAGTAACGAACAAAGGTGCAATGACAGATTCCTTGTAGTGCTTGGTAGCAATTACCAGGTTACGCCCCTCAAAAAGTGATTTGATGTTGAAAAAATCGCCACCCGGCTTCCTTACTAACGAAACCGAAGTGGCGATTTTTGTTTTTGTTGAATTTGACATTTATTGGCCTTGGCCCAGTGAGAAGGCTATCTTGCCATCAAACCTGCACAAGTTTTCCGTTTTTATGATGTCCAATCCATTGCTATTTACCTGAGTGATGATATTAATGACATCCGCGTAACTGCCAGGCTGATCCATTTTCTTTGACGTGAAGCGGCAGCGCCAGTGGTCAGTACAAAAAGTTTCGGGTGCACCGTCAGGATATACTTTTACACCGCGATTGGTAATCAGAACCAATTCAAAACCATTGGATTTAATTCCGCTTAAAATTTTACCCAATTCATTTGGATTGCGATTGGCGCCATTCCAATGCAAAAACACGTCTACGCCAACCAAATCTTTTTTGGCAGGCACAGTTGGTTTGAAACTACCTTGGATTTTCTTGGCTTCACCAGTCGCATATTTCACTGCTTTTAACTTTTCGGGTTTGCTACCCAAACGCTTGATAATGGCTTGCGCAAATTCTTTAGTACCAACTTTTTCTTTACTAGTCCCCTCTTTGAACAGGTCGTAGGTATGAACACCATCTTCCAAGGTCTTCAACCAGGCATTGTGAACTTTCTCAGCTACTTCAGGTTGCCCGATGTACACCATCATCTGAACCGCACCCAATAATAAACCAGAAGGGTTTGCCAAATTCTGGCCAGCTCTGCGCGGAGCCGATCCGTGAATTGCTTCAAACATAGCATAATCATCGCCAATGTTAGCCGAGCCGCCCAGTCCGACAGAGCCGGTGATCTGGGCTGCCACATCAGAAAGAATATCGCCATATAAGTTCGGCATCAAAATCATGTCAAAAGCCTCGGGTGAATCGGCCAATTTAGCCGCACCAATGTCCACGATCCAATGTTCTTTTTCAATGTCTGGATACTCTGCTCCGATTTCATCAAATACCTTATGAAACAAACCATCGGTAAGTTTCATGATGTTGTCTTTAGTGAAGCAGGTAATTTTTTTGCGGTTATAGGCGCGCGCGTATTCAAACGCAAAGCGCGTGATTTTTTCGCAACCGGGACGCGTAATCAACTTTAAACACTGTGTTACCTCATCGGTTTGCTGATGTTCGATGCCTGCGTACAAATCCTCCTCATTTTCGCGAATGATCACCACGTCCATCACTGGGTGTTTGGTAGCGACATAGGGGTGGTATGAGATACAAGGGCGAACGTTGGCATATAAGCCGAGCGTTTTGCGTGCGGTTACGTTAAGGCTCTTGAAACCGCCACCTTGAGGGGTAGTGATCGGAGCCTTTAAAAAGACTTTCGTCCTTCGGAGCGATTCCCACGATTCGGGCGCGATACCCGAAGTATGGCCTTGCTCGTACACCTTTTCACCAATATCAATTTTTTCAATATTGAGTTGTGCACCTGCTGCTTCTAAAATCGAAAGGGTTGCATCCATGATTTCGGGGCCTATGCCATCTCCATAAGCCACCGTAATTGATCTTTTTTCAGCCATTTGTTAGAATTTTGCACAATATTAAGTTATTTGAAAGTATTACTTAAACAAAAAATAACAATACTTAAATGGTTAAACGTAGTCATTGTTTTTTTGATTGTCGGTACTAATTTTGAAACACCTAATAAACCTAAAATCTATGGCATGGGAAATTCAAGTAAAGGTGAATGAAAAGCTCTATTTGCGAAACCCAGAGCTTTCGGAGCTTGGCAAGAACATCCTTTCTAAAGGAGCGAAAATGATTGATGAAATGGGCTTGGAAGAGTTTACTTTCAAAAAACTTGCTACCGCCCTCAGCACCAACGAATCAAGTATTTATCGGTATTTTGAAAGCAAGCACCGGCTATTGCTTTATTTCTTTGAATGGTATTGGAGGTGGATGGAGTACCAACTTGGTTACCATACGCACAACGTAGCAGACCCGGAAAAGAAGCTTGAAATTGTTATTAAGGTTCTTACGCTGAAGCAGGGAAACATGATCTCGGACGGAGAGGAGATAGATAAACTGGCTTTGCATAGAATTGTGATAAAAGAAGCATCCAAAACCTACCTGACCCGCCACGTAAAAGAAGACAACGAAAAGCAGTTTTTCAAGCCTTACAAAGATTTCAACGCAAAGTTGGCTGACATCATTAAGTCCTACAGCCCCAATTACAAGTTTGCCCGTTCGCTTAGCAGTACGCTCATCGAAATGTCGCACTACCAGTATTTTTTCATGCACCACCTGCC
>JBJTHA010000373.1:0-11291 GCA_046094265.1 Cytophagales bacterium | reverse complement strand
GTAGTTTACTGGTGGATGATCGAGATTCGTTTCGCTCAACACCAGGTTCATGCTTTCTGCCAATTGCCGGTTAGTTGGATTTTGATCGATCCAATTGTCCAACATCTCAGATTCGTGTGTAGAAATGGTGCGATGGTGCTTTTTTACCATCAATTCCCAAATTTGTTCTTCGTTCATAGTAGGCTTCTGCTATGCTTACTGAATGATGCAGAAAAGGATCTCCACCCCTACGAGCGAAATGAATTTCTTTATGAAAAATAATAGAAGGCTAACGTTAATAGCGACTCGCGCAATATTTTCAACGCCTTGAGAATCTGATTTTCAACCGTCTTTATTGATATGTCTAGCTGCTCCGCGATTTCCGAGTATGTCATCTGCTCGTAGCGGCTTAGTACAAATACTTCGCGGCAGCCGGGCGGAAGTTTCTGCAATGCAGTTGTCAATTTTTTTTCTGATTCGCTGTGATCGATGTTTTCTTCGGTAGGGTTATTGGCAACAGGCTGAACGGCACCAAATTCCGTCAGTCTTTTTTCCTGGAGTTTTTTTGTACGGAGGTACATCAAGGCATTATTAATGGCCATCCGCGCAACATAACCGGGTGCTGCGCTATTGTTCATCAGCACGGGCTTTGTTTCCCAAAATTTCACAAATGCATCCTGAACCAAGTCTTCAGAGAGGTTAGTATCTCGTACCAACAAGTTAACGCGGGCGCATACATAGGGATAATGGTGTTGAAAAAATGTACTGAACTCTTTTGTTTCCATTAGCCGGGAACAATTACTAGTGACGAGTGCTTAAATCTCTAAAATAAACTCAATGATCGGCCAAAAATCCTACTTTTCGCTGTTGTTGCTAACAAAAATTCGTAGTTTGGCACACATAAATCATTTTAAAACTATGGTATTCGATTTGGACATGATTCGTGCTTTGTATGCAGCCATCCCTGAGCGCATTGCAAAGGCTAGAAAAGTGGTGGGCAAGCCCCTTACCCTTTCTGAAAAAATATTGTATGCTCACCTTCACAAAGATCAAAAATTGGAAAATTTTGGTCGCGGCAAATCATACGTGGACTTTGCCCCTGATCGGGTGGCCATGCAAGATGCTACTGCCCAAATGGCTCTGCTCCAATTCATGTCGGCCGGAAGGCCAAAGGTGGCTGTGCCTTCTACAGTACATTGCGACCACTTGATTGTAGCCAAAACAGGCGCACAAAATGACTTGACTCTGGCCAATGCAGAAAGCAAAGAAGTATTTGATTTTTTGGCTTCTGTATCCAATAAATATGGTATTGGTTTTTGGAAACCCGGTGCGGGCATTATCCACCAAGTAGTGTTGGAAAATTACGCCTTTCCAGGAGGGATGATGATCGGAACCGACTCGCACACCGTAAATGCAGGCGGCTTAGGTATGGTAGCCATTGGCGTGGGCGGTGCAGATGCAGTGGATGTGATGGCCGGCATGCCGTGGGAATTAAAGTTTCCAAAACTGATTGGCGTAAAACTAACGGGCAAGTTGAATGGTTGGGCTTCGGCTAAAGATGTGATTTTGAAAGTAGCTGGAATATTAACTGTGAAGGGCGGCACCGGTGCGATAGTGGAGTACTTTGGAGAAGGTGCAAATTCACTAAGCTGCACGGGCAAAGGAACCATTTGCAACATGGGCGCAGAAATTGGTGCTACTACCTCTACTTTTGGGTATGATGAGTCGATGGAGCGATACCTAATTTCCACCGGCCGCGCAGAAGTTGCACGTATGGCCAATAAAATCAAAAAGCACCTAACTGCAGATGCTGAATTGTATGCCAAACCAGAGCTCTACTTCGATCAACTGATTGAAATTGATTTATCTACATTAGAACCCCATTTGAACGGGCCATTTACACCCGACTTGGCAACCCCTATCTCGAAAATGAAAGAGGAGGCCGCCAAAAACGGGTGGCCTACAAAAGTAGAAGTAGGGTTGATTGGTTCGTGCACCAACTCATCGTACGAAGACATTTCGCGCGCGGCAAGTTTGGCCAAACAAGTGGCCGAAAAGGGCTTGAAGACAAAAGCAGAATTCACCATTACCCCTGGCTCCGAACAGGTGCGCTACACTATTGAACGAGATGGATTGATTTCCACTTTCGATAAAATTGGCGCAAAAGTTTTTGCCAACGCCTGTGGTCCTTGCATTGGTATGTGGAACCGCACAGGTTCGGAAAAGCAAGAAAAAAATACCATCGTTCATTCATTCAATCGCAACTTCCAATCGCGTAACGATGGCAACCCCAACACGTTTGCGTTTGTGGGCTCGCCTGAAATTGTAACAGCCATGGCAATTGCCGGTGATTTAAATTTTAACCCACTAACGGACTACCTGACCAACGAACATGGTGAGCAAGTTAAATTGGATGCCCCTACCGGAGATGAATTACCCAAAAAAGGTTTTGATGTAAAAGATCCTGGGTATTTAGCCCCCGCCAAAGACGGCAGCAAAGTGCAAGTGCTGGTCAATCCAGATTCCGACCGCTTGCAACTGTTGGAGCCATTCAAACCATGGGAAGGCACCGATTTAAAAAACCTGCGTTTGCTAATTAAGGCAAAAGGTAAATGTACTACAGATCATATTTCCATGGCCGGAAAATGGCTGAAATACCGAGGCCATTTGGATAACATTTCCAACAATTTATTGATTGGTGCTACCAATTTCTTTAATGAACAAATTAACAGCGTGCGCAACGGGCTAACCGGCCAATACAATGAAGTACCCAAAGTGCAACGCGACTACAAAGCGCACAACATCGGCTCTATCGTGGTAGGTGATGAAAACTACGGAGAAGGCTCATCGCGCGAGCATGCAGCAATGGAACCACGTCACTTGGGTGTAAGGGCCATTTTGGTGAAGTCGTTTGCACGGATTCACGAAACCAACCTTAAAAAGCAGGGCATGTTGGCTTTAACGTTTGCCAACAAAGAAGATTACAACAAGATTTTAGAAGACGATCGCTTTGATATTGTTGGCCTCACCCATTTTTCACCTGAAAAACCTTTGACGTTGGTCATTCACCACATCAATGGAACAGAGGAACGCATTACGGTGAACCATACGTACAATGCCAATCAGATTGAATGGTTTAAGGCAGGCTCGGCTCTGAACGCGATGGGAAAAAATAAAAAGCAAGCAACTCCCAAATCGAAAGCTGCCAAAAAAGCAAAACCCACTACAAAAAAAGTAGTAAAGAAATCAACCAATCTAACTGCCAGCAAAGTAAGAAAGGCTGCCAAGAAAACGGTGAAGAAAGCCGCTAAAAAAGAAGTGAAGAAAGCAGTGAAGAAGAGTGTCAAGAAGGTTGCCAATAAACCTGGCAAAAAGAAAAAGTAATGTAAAAATAACTTGAATAACCGAAGCCATGTATGCGAGCACTTGGTTTAAATGTATGGCTTTTTTTTAAGATGCACGAGAGGTCACGAAGAAGCTAATGCATGCGGTCTGCCCGTACTTGCAATTTGCTCACAATCGCACCCTCTAGCTGTAACAATTCGCGCCATCGCGTATCTACCTCATCCGCAGGCAGGTATTCTCTAGCCAAACTCAAAAAGTTTTTGTAGTGTCCTGCTTCTGACACCATCAGTTCATGATAGAATTCACTCAATTGCACATCTTCAATTTGTTTCCATAACAAACGGAAGCGTTCACAACTGCGTGCTTCGATCAGCGCACACATCAGTAGTTTTTCCATTAACTGCTGATCGCGATTGCCACCTTTTTTAACGACCGCGCTCAGTTTTTCTACATACTCATCTTTTCGTTGAGGGCCTAGCATAAATCCACGTTTTCGCAATTCCGCCAACACGCGCTCAAAGTGATTCCACTCTTCTGCCACCACAGGCGAAAGCTTCTCAACTAATTTGGCTTTCTCTGGATATTGAACAATTAAGGAAATGCAACTGGACGCAGCCTTTTGTTCGCAATAAGCGTGGTCAACCAAAATGTCTTCTATTTGTAACGAAGCAATGTTAACCCAACGCGGGTCGGTGGGCAATGTAAGTCCAAGCACGTGTTTATCTTCTTCTTTCATGACTAATCAAAAAGGGGAATTTCAAAGCCGAAATCCAAAATATTTCCGATTGCCGGGTAGCCCCAAGTCAGCATGTAACCAGGTTTTAAGAAAATATTTGCTGCATTATGATACTTAACAAATAATCGACCTCCTTTGATCTTTGCATTTAGAAACACGTCACTCACTAGATAACCTTCAACCACCTTGGAATCTTGATTATAATAACTCTGCAAATCGGGAGCATAACCTAATGCTTTATAATCTGATCGATAAAACAAATCTAATCCTAATTGCATTTGTAGTGCCTTTTTGAAAAGGAAACGCTCGTAAGACAACTGACAGTTAATGAAGAAATCAGGAACTCGAATGGCACTATCATCGTTTTTGAATAGCTTCGTATAAATAACCTGTGGTCTGAGATAGAAGTTTTTGAGAAAGTTGACCGAGGCATTCAGGTTGAGCGAAAATAGTTGTTGATTGCCCTTCGATTGAACTGGTTTTATATTATCCACGATCTTCGGAGTGCTTCCGGCTATAGTATCGTAATCATTTCGAAAAAATAGCTGATTAGATAAGAGCGTATAGGTGACTCCTGGCGATAGGAAAAACTTACCCGCCTTTAACTTAAGATTTCCTTTTAGCTGATTGACGAAGGTATTCGAGAAATCGTTTTGCCAAAATGCCCTTATGCCCCTAAAGTTTTGTTGGAGAACACCTGGTTTTGTCAGGGCATTATA
This sequence comes from Cytophagales bacterium, assembly GCA_046094265.1. GTDB lineage: Bacteria > Bacteroidota > Bacteroidia > Cytophagales > Cyclobacteriaceae > ELB16-189. Next base: position 6,512 of record JBJTHA010000373.1, on the reverse strand, counting down.
AAGGCTAGCCTCCAGCCAAGGCGTGTTTAAACTTCCTTCAATTCTGTAGTTACCATCTAAAAGGTACTCTCCCGATGCCCGAACGATATTAAATGAATCTAAACGTAGAACAATCCTACTTCCTAAATACAACTCGGTTTTTGCAAAATTTGAAATCGGTGTTGAATCACGCAATACAGGTTTATTAAACACGTCTAGCATCCTCACTTTCCCATAGAAATCATAAAACAATCCATGTGCATTTCCTTTTATTCCTACTTCATTTTGAAAATTCTTGAAAAGTATGCCGGTGTTTCGAGCGTTGTAGTAAGACACCGGTTTCGCGGTTTTAAAAAAATTTGAAGCAGAGTCTGACTTGTCGATGGTAAAAGTGTTCTCTTCAAGCGAGTAATCGGTTGTGAGATAAAATTGAACTGCTTTATCTACTTGGTAGCGTTGATGCAAATGGAGGTTCACTCGATAATCTTCATTTTGTGCATTTGCCCAATAGGGTTTAACAGTCTCCAAGAAAAACGCATTGAACGAAGTGTCGGAGCTAAGTAACACTCCGCCATTTTCCTTTACGCGATGCCGTATTCTGCGATAGTTAAAAACCAAAGAATACTTGTCGTCTTTGCCCTTGTAGGTCGTAAAAAAATCGTAGTAATGGCTTTGGGTTTGATATGATCGAGAAACATAGGGTAGTTGCTTTTCCACCAAAATGGCGCGGTAATTAAAACCGAAATTCCAGCGAGGATTGATGTTGCGCGAAAACTCAATATGGGTAGTAGCCCGGCCTCGGCCTCCCCACACTACGTACACTCTTGTGTAGGGCGATTTTGTATCGTAATAACGAGGTTCATTCCATTCAAAATAGGGTGCAAAGGCTCGGTAGCCAGTGGTCAATCCAATAGTAGCTGGTAACTGTGGAAAAAGCGGCTGGAGTGCCGTACCCATATTTCCCAAATCTTGATAAGCGTTGGCACCTCGCTGCACATAATTCCACCGGTGAAAATTTTGTATCGCAGTGTCAAGAGGGCGATAGTTGGGTATACCGTAAAACATGTCGTTTTCGGTGGTCCATGTCGATGTTTTGGGTCCGTAAACCTGTTTTACCGAATCGTTGATGATTTTAGAGGTGGTGCGTTTTTTTGGTTCGTCTGAAGATGATGCAGGCACTGTTTTTATTACCCTGCGTTTCTGCAATGTGGAATCCTTTTTTTGGGCGACTGTACCTGCAATGGTGCAGCAAAAAATAACAACGAAGATTACAGTTCTAAAAAACACACGCAAAAATAACAATGTTTACCCTTCCGTGGACAGCTCCAACTCATGCAAGCGGCTTTCCACCAAAAGTTTTACCATTGCATCAAATTCTGCACCACAATTGATAAATTCCGTTTCAATGGGCAGATAAAACCATTTTTTGCTGCTCATGGCCGCCATCAATTCAGCAGACTTAAGTTTTACCCAGTCTTTTTCAGTAGTCAGGATTACATCTGCTTGCAACTGGCGGGCGGCCGCTTCAATTCTTTCGATATCAAAGATTGTGTATTGATGGTGATCGGCATAACGCAAGTGTTTTAACAACTCAAAGTGGGTTGTTACATGCGCAGCTAAAGCCGCGGTATTGGCAATTCCGGTTACCAATATCACTTTTTTTCCCAACTCGTTTGGGTGATGAAAAGGCACAGCCGGACGGTAGTTGAGGCCGGAGAAAAAAACAGGCTTGTCGCCTGCGTAGGTTTTTATTTTGTGATCCATCTCCATGCGCGATTCAACTGAACCTTCGCATTTTGTTACCACAATTGCATCCGCACGGGCTGCCCCTCCTCTTGCTTCCCGCAGCCGGCCGAACGGCATCAGATAATCGTTGAAGAAAGGTCTTCGGTATTCCGTCAGCAAAATTGAAAGCTGCGGCACCACCGAGCGATGCTGAAAGGCATCATCCAACAAGATTACCTGTGGTGGTTGCGGTTCATTCAACAGAGTGGGTATAGCAAGCGCCCGCTCTTCACAAACGGCCACTAACACTTCTTCTCCAAATTTCAAAAAATATTGATACGGTTCATCACCAATGCTGGTAGCGTCATCGGCTGCTATTGCAAGTCTAAACCCTTTGGTGTGGCGACCGTAACCGCGGCTGAGAATAGCGAGTTTATATTTGCCTTTTAGCAGCCTTACTAAATACTCAATCATCGGTGTTTTGCCTGTGCCGCCAACGGTGAGATTGCCCACGCTGATCACCACAGACTCAAATGAAAAGGAAGGTTTCTGCCCAATGTCATACAAGTGATTGCGCAGCCGCATCGCCAAATTATATAACGCTGCAAATGGCCAGAAGATAAGTTTAACTACCGACATCTAAACAAATGTGATCTTTCGCTACTTTTAGTCGTTCAAAAATAAACAAACAATGGCAACGACCACCATAAAAGATGTCTGTAGTTACCTTGAATCGCTGGCGCCCCGCTCCTACCAAGAAAATTATGACAACAGCGGTTTGATTGTCGGTAATCCCAACGCAGCAGTTAAGGGGGTTTTAGTTACGCTTGATTGTTTGGAAAATATCATTGATGAAGCCGTGGCCGCCCGTTGCAATCTGGTGGTGGCGCACCATCCGATTGTATTTAAAGGTTTGAAAAGAATTACTGGTCAGAATTATGTAGAGCGCACCATCATCAAAGCAATCAAAAACGATATCGCGATTTTCGCAATACACACCAACCTTGACAATGTAGAATGGGGTGTAAACAAAAGAATTGCAGATCAATTGGGACTCACCCACACAAAAGTACTGGCTCCGAAATCAAACGTGCTGCTCAAGCTAACTGTGTTTGTGCCCGCTCAACATAAAAATGGAGTTATAAATGCCCTACATGAAGCGGGCGCGGGAAACATTGGTAACTATTCGCATTGCAGTTTTCAACTGTCGGGCGAAGGAACTTTTTTACCGAATGAACAAGCCAACCCGAACATAGGAAAGCGGGGCGAGTTGGAGCGGGTAAGCGAGGTGCGCGTAGAACTCATCTTGCCGGAGGCAAACAAGCAGGCTGTATTGGGCGCTCTTTTCCGATCGCACCCTTATGAAGAGGTCGCATATTACTTGAGCCGATTGGAAAACGAACACCAACAAGTAGGATCGGGCATGGTGGGCGATTTGCCAGAGCCTGTTGAACCTTTTGAGTTTTTAAACAGTTTGAAAACCAAGATGGGCGCATCGGTAGTAAGGCACACTAAAGTAGGCACCAACAACATAAGCAGGGTGGCGTTGTGCGGAGGGTCGGGCAGTTTCTTGCTGCCACAGGCAATCGCGGCAGGGGCACAGGTTTTTATTTCGGCCGACTTCAAATACCACGAGTTTTTTGACGCTGAAGACAAAATCGTGATTGCCGACATTGGCCACTACGAAAGCGAGCAATTCACCAAACAGCTGCTTGCAGAGGTTTTAAGCAAAAAATTTATTACTTTTGCAACCACTTTTTCTAAAACAACTACAAATCCAATAAGCTACCTGTAAGTAATGGAAAATCAGACAGTTGCACAAAAACTCGAAGCATTAGTAAAACTTCAATCGATCGATTCCAAACTGGACGAACTTAAGAAACTGCGCGGTGACCTGCCCGATGAGGTTCAGGACCTAGAGGATGAGATGGAAGGATACAAGGTGAGATTGGGCCGCTTTGAGGCCGAAATGAAGGATTTGGAAGAAGGCATCAAGAAAAATAAGGAAGGAATCAAAGAAGCTGAAAAGCTGATTAAAAAATACAATGAGCAGCAAAAGAACGTAAAGAACAACCGCGAATACGATGCCATCACCAAGGAGGTAGAATTGCAAGAATTGGAAGTTCAGATCTGCGAGAAGCGAATTAAAGAGGCAAAGGAAAAAATCGAAGCCAAAAAAGGTGAGATTGGTCAAATTGAAAACTTGATTAAAGAGCGCAACCAAGATTTGGATAACAAGAAGAATGAATTGCAAGACATTCTGAAAGAGAGCGAAGAAGAAGAAAAGAGACTTTTGGCTGAGCGCGAAAAAGCGACCAAGAAGATTGACGAAAAAATGCTGAAGCACTACGAGCGTTTGCGCAAGAGCTTGAGCAATGGATTGGCAGTTGTGCGTGTGGTGCGTGGCGCTGCACAGGGTTGCAACATCATCATCCCACCTCAGAAAATTGCAGAGATTAAGGAGAAGAAGAAGATCGTTATCGATGAACACTCTGGGCGCATTTTGGCAGATGTTGAAGTAGAAATCATGGATGACGAGAAACCAAAGAAGGCAGCCCCCGTTAAAAGAGTTAAAAAAGTTGCCTAATCTCTCCGTGAAACACATCTTCAAAAAAGCAGGCTTAGTCGCCTGTTTTTTTTTATTAGCACAAGTTACAGGATGGAGCACAGACAAAATCTGGCAGTTCAATCCTGAAGTACAGAAAGCTTACCAATTAGTGTTAAACCTTCAGCCAGACTTGGCCTTGGCGCAGTTGGGCAAAGTCACCGATAAATCACAAGAGCTTTACAAAACCTACCTGCTAGCATTAAATGAAACGATAGACATACTAGTTACTGAGGATCCCAAGAAATTTGAGTTGATGCAATCGAATTTCAAGCAGCGGCTGGAGTGGTTGGAGAAAGTAGAGAAGAGTCCCGAGGTAATGTTCTTGCAGGCGGAGCTCAACTTGCAAAAAGGTTTCAACCTTTTGAACATGGGCGAAGAGTTCAATGCCGTATTTGCCATTCGCAGGGCATACAATATCACTCAGGATTGCATCAAAAAATATCCGGACTTTGTACCAATCAAGAAAACACATGGTGTATTACAGGTAATGCTCGGTTCCATTCCAGAAAAGTATGCATGGTTTATGAGCTTGTTGGGCATGCGCGGCTCGGTGGCAGTGGGGCAAAAGCAATTGGCCGAACTAAAGAATTCTAAATCTTCTCTCAGCCAAGAAGCTACTATTCTGCTGTTCACCGTGAAAGGGTTCATTAACCAACTTTTCGGGGAAGCTGCAAAGGGAATGCTGGAGTACCTGAAAGAGCAGCCCGAAAATCGGCTTGGCTTGTTCATTACCATCAATATGTTAATGAAAGATTCGCAAGCGGAAAAAGTACTAGAACTTTTCGAAATATTGGATAAAAATAACCAAGGCTTGCCGATGTATTACGCAGACTACCTACATGGCGATGCCTTGCTGCAAAAAGGAGAATACCAAAAGGCAATTGGTTATTATCAAAAATTTCAAAAGGGCTACCGAAGCCAGTCGTTCAAAAAAGACTCGTATTATAAAATCTCCATCTGTTACTGGCTGTTGAACGATGCCGCCAACTCGAAGATCAATTTTGACAAGGCAAAAACGGTTGGCAAAGAATCAGCTGAGCCAGACAAGTACGCTGCCAAGCAACTGGAAGAAAGTCAGATGCCCAATCAAAAGTTGTTGAAGGCACGTTTTGCCACCGATGGTGGATACTATGAGCAGGCCGCGGCTGCGTTGCAGTCAATTGGTACCACCGAGTTGAAGACTAAAAAAGAGCAAGCAGAGCTGTTATACCGCAAAGCACGTCTGGCGCACAAAACCCATGACACGCAAACGGCCAAAACATTGTATTTGCAGTGCATCGCTTTCACTAAGGACAACCCCTGGTATTTTGCACCCAACTCGGCATTGCAGTTAGGCTATATGGCGCAAGAACAAAAGGATTATATACAGGCAAAAAAATACTTTGAGCAAGCACTTACCTACAAGCGGCACGAATACAAAAACAGCATCGACAGCAAAGCCAAGTTTGCGTTAGAGCAAATTAAGAACGCATCGAAGGGATAATCACGTCCAGTTTTACTACACTGCGGGAGCAAGCACTAAGGTCTTCAAATGTTCGGTATCATTATGCTTTTTAACAGCAAACATGGAGCCAGTGTAATCAAGTTGGTACAAACACAGATTCTTATGCTCAAATGTATCCATGCTGCTTAGTGGATAGTTAAGCAATTGGCAGAGTAGAATACGCATGGCACGGCCGTGCATGCAAATCAAAACTGTTCTCTCTGCTTCATTTTTCATGATGTGTCGCAATGCCAACTGCTGCCGCCTTGCAACATCATCCGGACTTTCACCACCATCTATGCGTTGAAACGTATTTCCTTTTTGCCACTCTTCAATCATCCAATGGTAATACGCGTCTTCTTCTGGAGTAATCTCTTGCCCCTCGCGCGAACCCCAACTGATTTCGTTTAAGCCTTCTAACATCTCGTAAGGTATTCCCTTCCCGATAAATTGCTGAACAGATTCGCGCGTGCGAACGAGTTTTGAAGTATAAATCTTATCGAAGTCAACGTGTTGATATGCTTGAAAGAACGCGTTGGCCTGTGCCCTGCCCGTATCGTTCAAGCTTGAATCCACACCACTCCCTTGCACAATGCCGCGCAAGTTAAAGTCCGTTTGCCCGTGGCGAATGATATAGATTTTTTTGGTGCTCAAATTCTCATTAATTTTCTGCTCGCAAATGCGCGCAAAAATAACAGAAATAGTTGAACTAACTAC
>JBJTHA010000372.1:0-4160 GCA_046094265.1 Cytophagales bacterium | reverse complement strand
CCGTTATAATGGAGACGTCTCTAATTTTTTGCCTTACCTGCTCGACTAACCAACATTCTTTTTTTGGCGATAGTATTCCTCAAAAACAAACCGAATGGATTTGTAGGAATTTTCAAGGGCATGATACACTTCCTTTTCGGTCATCCAACGTAATTCCTCAATGTCTTCTTCCAGACTTGGCTTGCTTGCCGAATCATCCACGAGTTCCATTTTGTACCATTTGGTTTTTTTCAACATATTGCTCTTGCCCATTGTGTAGGTGTGCCAGGTAGTGCAGATTTTTGCGCCTAGCTTCACGCTGACGTTGCACTCCTCTTCAACCTCGCGTACCGCAGTTTCGGCAGAGCGTTCACCGCTTTCCTTTTTTCCTTTTGGCAAATCCCATTTCTTCATGCGGTAGATCATCAAAAATCTGTCCTTCTTTCGCACCAATCCACCAGCTGCCTTAATTACTTTGAACTTTTCTTTCAAGTAGATTAAAAACGCCTGGTAATTACCAATGCTGATGGTGAGAGAAAGCAAATTCAGTGGCACTTTTGAGTTGAGTAACTCCAGCATCGTACCCATGTCCTTCAAGGTTGCATGGTGCACCCAAACGTGGTTGATTAGTTTGGCCTTTACGATCGGTTCCTTTGATGCATTGATCTCATAGTTGAAATGCCCTGTTTCCAGCTCTTCATCTGGTCTCAGTATTCTTACAGGAATGTCATTGACAAAAAGGTTCATCAAACAGGTTGTCACTCGCTTAACAATGCAAAAACATAAATAATTATCAAACCCACAACTAAAAAAACTGCAAAACCTCGCTCAACACCTTATTTCTGACAAAATAAAATAGTGTAGCAATGCTTTCAATCATAACACAACTACAAATAAGATTTGCGGTCAACTATTCCTTAGGTGGTTGAATTCGCTTAACTTGCTGACTATGGATTTTGTAACAATTCACCAGAAAACCGCCCACCTCATTGCAAGAAAGTTATTAGGAATTGATGCTATCAAACTTAACTACAAAAACCCGTTTACTTGGGCTTCGGGGTGGAAATCGCCCGTGTATTGCGACAATCGGTTAGCTCTTTCGTATCCAGATATTCGCTCGTTGGTAAAAGAAAGTTTGTGTGAAGCGATACAAACTCACTACCCAAAAGTAGAATGTATTGCCGGAGTGGCCACAGCTGGAATACCGCAAGGGGTTTTAGTAGCGGATGCCCTGAGGCTACCTTTTATATATGTAAGGCCTAAGCCAAAAGAACATGGCATGGGCAATTTGATAGAAGGCAAGGTTAAAAAAGGACAACGCGCTGTATTGGTGGAGGACCTCATTTCAACAGGTGGCAGTTCTTTGAAAGCTGCGACTGCTCTGCGCGAGGCGGGATTTGGCATTGAAGGGATGGCAGCCATTTTTACCTACGGATTTACCATAAGTGAAAAGGCATTTGCTGACGAGGAAGTAAAACTGGTTTGCTTAAGCGACTTCGACCACCTACTTGAGGCAGCCATCGGGCAAAAATACATTACGGAGAACGACTTAATCTATGTAAAATCGTGGCGGCTTGACCCCGGCAACTGGAAATAACCGTGCGCATGGCTCTACTATTTGCAAGTAGTTTCTGTTGCCTGCCGCTTGTGATGTTGCCTGTGAGGCTTCAGGCGCAATCAAAAATAGACGAGGTGTTGGGGCTACTCAATAAGGTACGCACACAACCTCAGCTTTTTCTTGACAACCGGCTGACGCCATACATAGTGTAAAATGATTTGCAAGAACACGCGTATGCGAAATCGTTTGTCGAGGAATTGAAAACCCGAAAGCCAGCCGATAGTCTTAAACTTTCATTCGCGCTTACCGCTGTGGCACAGCTGCACGCGGTAGATATGGGAACGAAAAACAGCGTGGGACACACTAGCACTAACGGCACCGCATTTGACAAACGTTTACGCGTGTGGGCCAAGGCGAAAGGTGGGATTGCGGAAAATTGCGATTATGGGAATGCTAAACCAATAGACATTGTGATGTCTTTATTGATTGATGATGGCATAGAAAATCTTGGCCTAGGCCATGCTTGAGTTGTGCTACGGAGCTCCATTTTTTCTCAGCGATTCTTGCTATCTTTGATCGCTAAATTCAGAACGAATATGAAGACTTTTATTTCAAATTCTACCGAAAGTACGCGCATGTTTAAGTCTAACTGGATGGAGGCTCTTTCCAAAGTGCATTATTCAGTACCGTTGTTTGTTTATATACCCGTTATCACATTTTTCAGCTGGCGCGGGCTTTCGCAAGAAAGCACTACCGCCACCTCTGCATTGGCGGCCATGTTGGGCGGCTTCCTTATCTGGACGCTGACGGAATACGTACTGCACCGTTTTGTATTTCACTACCATCCGTCATCTGAATGGGGGAAAAAAATCCATTTCATATTCCATGGCGTACACCACGATTATCCCAATGATGCGCTGCGCCTAGTGATGCCGCCCTCCGTGAGCATTCCGCTGGCCTCCGGCTTTTACTTTTTGTTTAAGTCTACCTTGCCTGCCCTGTACTTAGATTTGTTCTTTGCGGCATTCCTCACTGGCTACTTGTGTTACGATATGTTCCACTATGCCTTTCACCACGGCACTTTCAATAACCCGATTTTAAAGAAGTTGAAGCAACACCACATGCAACACCATTATGCCGATGCCAACCGCGGTTACGGTGTTACCTCGTCACTGTGGGATATCATTTTCCGTTCTGAGCTGAAGAAATAGATTTTCGATGTTCGAGATTCGAATCTCGAACATCGAGCCTCGAGTTTTACACTAACGGTGGCTACCCCATGCCCTTCTTGTGTAAATTCGGTCGTTAATTACCGAAAGCTATGAAACACATTTTGCTGAGTGCCCTGTTCTTTTTAGCGCACCTCTCCTATTCGCAATCCATTTTGGGTTTCCAGCCGCAGTCTGCCCAAGAGCAAAAACAGGCAGAACAAAAATTCGATAGCTATCTCACTACCAAGAATATTGACGATTGGATTAAACACCTATCAGCACGTCCACACCATTTAGGCTCACCTTACGGAAAAGCGAATGCAGAATTCATGCGCGACCTGTTCAAAAGCTGGGGCTATGATGCCGAGATCGAAACGTACTACGTGCTTTTCCCTACGCCCAAAACAAGGCTGCTCGAGTTGCAGGGCGCCAATCCCTACAAAGCAAGACTCGAAGAGCCCGCATTAAAGGAAGATGGCACTTCCAAACAAAAATCAGAACAACTACCCGTCTACAACTGCTGGTCGCCCGATGGTGACGTAACGGGCGAATTGGTCTTTGTCAACTACGGTGTGCCAGATGACTACTTGCAACTGGAACGGATGGGCATTGACGTGAAAGGAAAAATTGTGATCGCCAAATATGGCGGCTCGTGGCGCGGCATCAAACCAAAGGTGGCGCAAGAACACGGTGCCATTGGTTGCATTATCTATTCCGATCCGCAAAGCGATGGTTATTTTCAGGGCGATGTGTATCCAAAAGGTGCATTCAAAAATCAATACGGGGCGCAACGTGGCTCCGTGCTCGATATGCCCATATACCCTGGCGATCCGCTGACACCAAATTACGGCTCTACGCAAGAAGCCAAACGCATTGACCGTAAGGACGCAACTAACCTGCTGAAGATTCCGGTAATCCCTATCTCATACAGCGATGCGCAGCCACTGCTGCAAGCGTTGGGTGGCCCAGTGGCACCCGAGAAGTGGAGGGGCGCACTGCCCATCACCTACCATGTAGGACCGAGCACTGCCAAAGTACATTTGAAGTTGGAATTCAACTGGGACACCAAGCTGGCACACAACGTGATAGCCAAAGTGCGCGGCACACAATTTCAAGATGAGTGGATCATCCGTGGCAACCACCATGATGCGTGGGTAAACGGTGCCAACGACCCCGTCAGTGGCATGGCGGCCTTGCTGGAAGAAGCTCGCGGCCTGTCGGAGCTGATGAAGACCGGGTGGAAACCCAAGCGTACGATTATCTACTGCGCTTGGGATGCAGAAGAGCCTTCGCTGATGGGCTCGACTGAATGGGTTGAAGACCATTGGGATGAACTTGTGGACAAAGCCGTTGCCTATATCAATTCCGATTCCAACGGCAGAGGCTTTTTAGATGTGGATGGCTCCCACTCA
>JBJTHA010000371.1:0-2538 GCA_046094265.1 Cytophagales bacterium | reverse complement strand
AAGAAGCCAAACGCATTGACCGTAAAGACGCAACCAACCTGCTGAAGATTCCGGTAATCCCTATCTCATACAGCGATGCGCAGCCGCTGCTGCAAGCGTTGGGTGGCCCGGTGGCACCCGAGAAGTGGAGGGGCGCACTGCCCATCACCTACCATGTAGGACCGAGCACTGCCAAAGTACATTTGAAGTTGGAATTCAACTGGGACACCAAGCCGGCACACAACGTGATTGCCAAAGTGCGCGGCATACAATTTCAAGATGAGTGGATCATCCGTGGCAACCACCATGATGCGTGGGTAAACGGTGCCAACGATCCAGTAAGCGGTATGGCCGCGTTGTTGGAAGAAGCTCGGGGGTTATCAGAATTGATGAAGACAGGATGGCGACCAAAGCGCACCATCATTTACTGCGCATGGGATGCCGAAGAGCCTTCGTTGATGGGCTCGACTGAATGGGTTGAAGACCATTGGGATGAACTTGTGGACAAAGCCGTTGCCTATATCAATTCCGATTCCAACGGCAGAGGCTTTTTAGATGTGGATGGCTCCCACTCACTCGAGACCATGATAGCCGAGATTGCCAAAGAAGTGATGGATCCGCAAACAGGCGTGAACGTATTCGAACGGAGAAAATCAGCAGACGCTGCCGGTGCCGCCTCCGCGAAAGCAAAAAAAGAAATCTTGGCCAAAAAGAACATGAGCATTGGCGCCTTGGGCTCCGGCTCCGACTACTCCCCTTTCATTCAGCACCTGGGCATTGCCTCGCTCAACATTGGCTTTGGTGGTGAAGATGCAGGTGGCGAGTATCATTCCATCTACGATTCGTATGATCACTACAAGCGATTCAAAGACCCAAAGTTTGAGTATGGTGTGGCGCTGGCAAAAACCGCGGGCCGCACCACCATGCGGTTGGCCAATGCCGATGTGTTGCCTTTTGATTTCAAAGCATTTCAAAAAACCGTAGGCACGTACCTCAACGAAGTCACTGCACTTTTAGAGACACTGCGCGAATCTACCGAAGTGGAAAACCAAATGATCAATGAGAAACGTTACGTGCTGGCCAAAGACCCCACGGAAAAATATGTGCCGCCTACTGCGAAAGAGGCGGTACCATTCCTGAACTTCTCAAGCCTGCAAAATGCCGTAGCAAACTTGGAGAAAACATCTGCCACGTTTGCAGACTTGTACGCAGCCAACCCGAAACCCAATACCAACCTCGCCAACCTGAACAAGCTATTGTACCAATCTGAACGCAAGCTGTTGACCGAAGGTGGGCTGCCGCGCAGGGCTTGGTACAAGCATACGATTTATGCTCCGGGTTTCTACACCGGCTACGGAGTAAAGACGTTGCCCGGCATCCGCGAGGCCATCGAGCAACGCAATTGGAAAGAAGCGCAAGAGCAGATTGAAATCGTTACGAACACGCTCACCAAGTTCTCCATTCAGGTAGATTTGGTGAACAAGATCTTAATGATGCGATAATTCTTTTTACAAGATCCTTCGGCACTGATCAGCGCTAAAAGAATAGCTCCTGCGCCAAGCGATAGGTGTTGGCGTGCGCTTCAATGATATCACGGAAGTTGGGCGAATAGCCACCGCCCATGCTGGCCACCAAAGGGATGCGGTTTTGTTTGGCCGCAGTTAGCACAATCTTGTCGCGCTGCTTGCAGCCCTCGCGCGTTACGCTCAGCTTCCCCAGTTTATCGGTATCCAAAATATCCACCCCCGACTGAAAGAAAATGAAATCAGGTTGCACGGATTCCAACAGGTTGTTCAGGTTGCTCTCCAGCGTCTTCAGGTAAAACGAATCGATGGTGTGATCGGGCAAGCCGATGTCTAAATCAGAAACCTCTTTATGCAGAGGATAGTTGTTGGCGCCATGCATGGAGAATGTAAACACGCGATCATCGCCTCTAAATATTTCTGCGGTTCCATTGCCTTGGTGTACGTCTAAGTCAACCACCAAAATCTTCTTTGCTTTTTGTTGATCAAGAAGATAATGTGCAGCAATAGCGATATCATTGAGCAAACAAAATCCTTCTCCGCGATTGGTAAAGGCATGGTGCGTGCCACCTGCAATGTTCATGGCCACACCAAACTCCAGCGCAAACAAGGCACAATCCACCGTTCCTTGTGCGATGGCAATTTCTCTGTTCACCAATTCGGAGGTGAGCGGAAAACCGGTGCGCCTGACTTCTTTGGGTGTGAGTTGCAAGTTTTTAAGTCGCTGCCAGTAATCTCGTGTGTGTGTTTTGATGATTGTGCCCTCAGCGAGTGGCTTTGGCTCAAATAGATTCCCTAGCTGAATAGTACCTTCATACAACAATTGCTGCGGCAATATCTCATACTTGCTCATCGGAAACCGATGATTGGGCGGAAGGGGAAGGACGTAAGTAGGTGCCCAAGCGATTTTTAACATCTTCAGAAAAACCGTTTAGACGTCAGACGGCTAAGCAGACAGCCGTCTGACGACTTAATAACTATTAATGCTCGTGTTCGTGTTTTTCTTCACCACCACCCCACGCTCCCATAATTCCGT
>JBJTHA010000370.1:0-3696 GCA_046094265.1 Cytophagales bacterium | reverse complement strand
CCTATACATTACAGGTGAATTTGAATTACTCTGTTCAGTTTGGTGGAAACGAGGAGATTCCGGCTGATTTACATGTCAGCAAGGGCGAAACGACTTCCTTTAACCCCTTTCCCGGTCTGCGTCCATTCTCAATGGATGAGTACCACCTGTTTTTTGGTCGAGAGGCTCATATTGAAGAAATACTTCTAAAACTATGGCAAAAAAGATCGATTGCCGTACTTGGTTACTCCGGTAGTGGTAAATCCAGTTTGATGTATAGCGGGGTTATACCCATGCTATACAGTGGATTCATGTCCAACGCAGGCCATCATTGGAAGGTATTAGTCACCCGCCCCGGAGTATCACCTTTGCGAAACTTAGCAGATTCGGTTATCAATTTGTTGGTGGAGGAGGGGCGTATAGAACCTGCGGACGTGCACATTCAGCGTGCCATCATCATGTCGGTTTTAAAGAACAGCCCAACCGGGCTGGTGGAAATTGTTCGATACATTCAAACACATCTCCGCGAGAATGTTTTTTTGCTTTTCGATCAATTTGAGGAATTGTTCAGGTACCGAGCTACGGAAAGTTTTGATGATGACAATGAAGCACTAGAGTACGTTAACTTAGTGCTTAACCTGGCGCATCAACAATTGGTACCCGCATATGTGGCCATTAACATGCGCGCTGATTTTGTGGGCAATTGTGCTTCCTTTCCCGGATTGACGGAACTAATCAACGACTCAACCTATTTAATCCCAAGGCTATCGCGCGAGCAGAAACGCAGAGTAATTGAAGGGCCGGTAGCAGTGGGTGGCGGCAAAATCGCGCCACGCTTGGTAAAGCGCCTACTCAGCGACATTGGAGATAACCAAGATCAGTTGCCCATGCTGCAACATGTATTGATGCGCACGTGGGATTATTGGGTCTTTAACCGAGAGCCCAATGAACCGATGGACCTGCGACACTACAATGCGGTGGGGCAATTATCGCAAGCGCTGTCACTCCATGCCAACGAAGCGTACGATGAACTGAGAACGGATGAGCGCAGAATAGCAGAGATATTGTTCAAATCCATCACCGAAAAAAACCAAGAGAATTTGGGTATTAGGCGGCAGGCCAAAGTCTCCGTAATCGCCAAGCTTGCCGACACACACGAGGATGTTGTCGTTAACGTAATCGAGAAATTTAGACAAAAAGGCCGATCGTTTCTAATGCCCGGATACAATGTGCCGCTTCACTCCGATTCCTATATCGAGTTAGCGCACGAAAGTATGATGCGCATTTGGACATTGTTGGCAAGCTGGGTAGAAGAAGAACATGAATCTGCGCGGATGTACAAGCGCCTGTCGGATGCAGCCGCCATGTACCAGATTGGTAAAACTGGTTTGTGGCGCCCGCCCGATTTGCAATTGGCACTCAACTGGCAAAAGAAGCAAAATCCAACGCTTGCTTGGGCTGAACGATACGATATCTCTTTTGAGAGGGCCATTGTATTTTTAGATACGAGCCGAATTACATTTGAAGCGGAACTGAAAAACCAGGAAATGTTGCAGCGGAGAATGCTGCGAAGGGCTCGCATCACCAACATTATTTTGGCCATCGCATTAGTCATCTCCATCGGCTTCTTTTTCTATGGATTAATACAAAGCATAGAAACGGCACGGCAAGCCAAATTGGCCAAAAAGGAAGAGCAAAAAGCTAAGTTAGAAAAGAAAAGGGCGGAGAATGCCTCGCTGAAATTGTTAAAGCAAACCAGCGACCTGATGCGGAAAGATACTGAACTTAGAAATAGCAATGCTAACCTTACCGATGCCTTAACGCAGGCCAGGCGCGCAAAAGACTTGGCAGCACGGGAGGCCGAAAACGCGAAACGCCAAGAACAGATCGCAAAAAAACAAACCGCCATTGCAAACATTACAAGCGACAGTTTAAAGATAAAATCAGAAGAGGCCAATCGCAACTTGGTTCGAGCAAATACACTATTTTATTTGGCACTTGCCCGTTCACTCGAGGCCAAGTCCGAAAACATTGAAAATCAACAACTGGCAGCACTTATTGCCATGCAAGGCTATAATTATCACCAAAAATACCAAGGCAACCAATACGATCCGTATGTTTTTAGGGGATTATACTATGCGCTTACCAAATTGAAGGGCACTAATTACAATGAGCTAAAAGTACCTACGGCCAACAACAAATTGTTTGCGTTGGCGGTGTCAAAAAAATCCGAAACATTCTATACCAGTGGTAACGATGGAAGGGTAATGGTTGGTGATTTCTTGCAGATGAACTCAAAACCCACCCCATATAAAAATGCAGGCTACTCCAACCAAGTGTTGGCATTAAGCAAAGACGAAAGGTACTTAGCAGTTGGTAACGACTCAAGCACGGTTGAGGTTATCGACTTACGCAGCCAGGAAAAGCCGATGGTAGTGCGGGGCCACCTGGGATCCATTACGGACATTAAGTTCATGCCGGATAATTCGGGATTCGTATCGGTTTCGTCTGGTGGTAAGTTGCGATTTACAAAACAACATGAAAATAAAAGTTATGACCTGCTATCCTTACCTTATAGTATAAAGTCCATTGACATTAGTTCGGATAGTCAGTGGATTGCAGCCGCTTCTGTTGAGGGAAAATTGATTCTGGTCAGCACGAAAGATTATTCGTTCCGCGAGATTGCGAGCGAAGCCCCCAGCCGGATACTATCGGTTGCTTTTAATCCGCTTAGAAGCAACCTGCTGGCGTACGGAATGGAGGTAATCAGCCAGCAGAAGGTTGTTCGTGGCGTAGTTAAAATGATTGACATTGAAACGAATAAAACCAAAGAACTATCGGGGCACAGAGCGGGTATAGCTGACCTGAAATTTAGCCCGGATGGTAAATTATTGGCCAGCGCGGGGTTGGACAAAAAACTACAAATGTGGGTAGTAGACCACGAAGAAGATTTGCCCATTGTGATGGACAACAACAATGGTAACGTTTGGCGTATCGATTTTGCGAATGGATCTGATTACCTGATTGGATCGTGCAACAATGGGGAAATTCGCGTATGGCCAACTCGCGTAAAGATGTTGGCCGAACAACTCTGCCCGCTAATAAGCCGCAACATTACCAAAGAAGAGTGGCGTACGTACATTGGTAATGAAAATGAAATCAAATACGAGGAGACCTGTGCAAAGCCCAATGATTAAAATGTTACGCATGCCACCTAAGTATTCTGTTTTCACAGTGCTGGTGTGGCTCTGTTTTTTAGCCATCGGCACGGCTCAAACTCAAAAAAACTGTGAGGAGACGCTAAACGAGGCGCAGTTCGAATTTACGGAAGGACGTTTTTTCAATTTGCCAGAAATACTAAAAAATTGCTTGCGCGAAGGATTTAGCAAAGAACAAAAATTTCGTGCCTACTACCTGTTAACACAGGCCTACTTGGTGTTAGATAAGCATACAGAGGCAGAAAACAGTTACATTATGCTGCTTAAAATGAACCCGGAATTTGTAGCCTCCCTCTCTCGCGATCCCGTGGAGTTGTATTACCTGAGCAAGAAATTCACTTCGCAGCCAAAGTTCAATTGGCATGTTGGTGTTGGCATCAATACATCTTTTACCAACACGCTGGCAAATGTATCTACCTTCTCCAATCCAGATAACGTAACCACTACCTCTTCGTTGCAAATCGGGATTCCCGTGGCGGTAGCAGGCATGGATATCAAT
>JBJTHA010000369.1:0-3061 GCA_046094265.1 Cytophagales bacterium | reverse complement strand
ATTCGAAACTAAATGAATGGCTTTATGTTTTGGGTTTCAGTCGAAAAGCAGACCTTACAAAACTTAATGTGTTGGAAAAAAAGAGGAAGCTTAGTCGGTATATGTTTAGCATTAAAGACAACATGCTTAGCGGAAAGATGTATATCGATCGAAACTCACTGGCAGTTCGCAAAATAGAATACTTTGTTCCACCCAACCTAAAGAAGTACATCTGTAGTTATGATGTAATGGCAATAAAACACTTCGATTACAAGGTAACTTTGACGTACCAAGAACATAAAGGAAGGTGGTATCCCTATCATTTTCGTCAAGAGGATGAGTTTATTATTAATGATACAATAAAGCAGACAGTTACGCCTTATAACGCAGTGAGTGAGCTATACATAAACAGCGTAAGAACTGATTCGGTAGTGAGCATCAAACCTCAAGAATTATTTGCCAACGTAGACCATAACCAATTGTACGATTACCCTTTGGAATATGATTCCTCTTTTTGGGCCAGCTACACAAATACTTTTCCACAATATTCCATTCCGTTAGACGTGCGCCAGGACATGGAGTTGACAAAAAAACTTGAACGTCAGTTTGCAGATAAACAGAAAAAAGATGAAAGCCTACTGCCCCCGATAGCCCATCAAGAAGGTCATCAAGTTAAAATTCATGGAGACGTAACTACTGACGAATATGCGTGGCTTAAGGATACTAAAGCACCCAAAAACAATAGACCGATAATGGATTATCTGACTGCTGAAAATGAGTATACCGATAACCACTTCATACCGTTGAGAAAAAACCAACGCGCGATATTCTCTGAGCTCACTAGTAGGATGGAAAAAAGTTTCGAATCGCTGCCTACCCAAGAAGATGGATTTTTATACTACTATAGGTATCAACCTGATGACGAGCATCCAAGATTCTATCGAAAGCAAAAAGCAGGTGGTAAGGAAGAACTCTTGCTTGATGTTAATGAAATGGCCCTAGGTAAAGAGTTTTACACTGCGGGTGTAGCGGCCGTGAGCCCGAACACAAACGTGATGGCCTATTACGAAAATTCGGATGGAACAAATGATTACACAATTAAATTTAAAGAGTTAGCCACCGGCAAAATCTTTTCTGACAGTCTAACGCAGGTGGGCGATTTGGTTTGGGCCAGTAACGAAATTCTTTACTATAGCCTTCAGGAGCCGAAAACCGATCGGTCGTATCGCGTAATGAAACATCGACTTGGGCTTCCACAATCTACCGACAAACTTATCGTAGAAGAACACGACAATCGGTTTTCGCTTTCGCTCAGTCGGTCAAAGTCGAAACAGTTTATCTTTCTCACTTCGCGAAGCAAAACAGCCAGCGAAACGAGTTTCCTATTATTGACAAACCCTGAAAGTAGTTTTCGGCCCATTCTTCCGCGACAAGAAAAACATATCTACGATGTGTATCATGTCAAGGATAAATTTTATATCCAGACCAATAAAAATGCTTCCAATTTTAAGGTAATGGTAGTAGATACAGCAAAGTACTCCGCGCGTAACTGGAAAGACTTCATTCCACATAGAACCGATATTTTCTTGCAAAGCATAGAATTCTTCAACAACTACTATGTGTTGAGTGAAAAATCGAATGCGCAAACCCAACTTAGAGTGGTTGAGATAGCCACACGTAGGGAAGACATTTTAAAAACAAATGAATCTATCTGTCATGTGGCCTTGGGCCATAACCCCGAGATGACCACCGATACGTTACAGTATTCATATTCATCATTCACGGAACCTGTTAACGTATTCAATTACAATATGAAGACCGGTAAACAAAAATTGGTAAAAAAGCAGATGGTTCCTAATATGCCTTGGACCCGCGCGATAAAGGTGGAACGACTATGGGCAACTACAAAAGATGGGAGGAAAGTGCCTCTTACCTTAGTGTACAATAAATATCTGCAAAGCAATAAAAAAATGGATGGCAAGCGCGTATTCCTAACTTCGTATGGCGCCTATGGCTATCCCATGGAAGTTGGATTCAATTCCTCTATTTTTTCTTGGATTGACCGTGGGTTCATTTATGCTATTGCGCATGTTCGTGGAGGAAGTGACTTGGGTATGCAATGGTATGACGATGGTAAGTTGCTTAACAAAAAGAATACGTTTTCCGATTTTATTGCATGTGCCGAACATTTAGTAGCACAGGGATATGTGCAAACTGGCAACATTGTTGCACAAGGTGGAAGCGCTGGTGGCTTATTGATGGGGGCTATTGCCAATATGCGTCCCGACCTGTTTAAAGCTGTCATTCTTGACGTGCCTTTTGTGGATGTGGTCAACTCCATGCTTGATGAATCGCTTCCTTTGACCACTGTTGAATATGAAGAGTGGGGCGACCCCAAGCAAAAGAAGTTTTATGAATACATGAAGTCCTACTCGCCATACGATAATGTTCGGCAGCAGAGCTATCCTACTATGTTTTTCTTCACGGGCCTCAACGATCGAAATGTTTCCTATTGGGAGGCGGCAAAAATGGTAGCCAAGCTCAGAGCAAACAATACGAGTAAAAATACCATTTTGCTAAAAACAGATTTTAATTCTGGCCACGGTGGAGGTTCGGGACGCTATAATCAATACCGGGAGCTGTCGTATAAAATGGCCTTGGTTTTCGATCTTTTTGATACAAGTAAAATATTGGCAAACCCAACCAAACCTTAATCCAAATCTATCCTATGTTTTTATGCAAGATTATCGGCATACCTTGGAAACTTGTAACCCAGTGGGAGTGTGTGCGCTTTTTGGCGGAAAAAAGGAAGTAGTTGATCCGGTGCAAGTAGATGCTATTCAATACCTAGACAATGATAAACGGGTGCGCTTTTTGAACGCACGCGTTAAAGGCACGCCTGATAAGTTTGATTTCAGCTTAGGGAAGAAATAAAATCAATCACTATTGTCCGACTAAAATTTTAAAAGGGCGCCCTTTTTAAGGTCGCCCTTTCTGGTTACGTTTAGTTACCACACTTCACATAGCCATGAATAAAGGTAAAAAATTTGTCGGACAGCCGATTCTTTCTCAAATACTTTCT
>JBJTHA010000368.1:0-4217 GCA_046094265.1 Cytophagales bacterium | reverse complement strand
CGTTTGATCCATAGCCTGCCATTACATTGCCAAATGCACCGTTGCGCTTGTCTTCTTTCAACTCGAGGTTAATAGTTTTTTCTTTTACGCCATCATCAATCCCAGTAAAAACGGCTTGGTCAGACCGCTTGTCGAAAACTTGCACTTTGTCAACAACATCCGCTGGTAAATTGCGAGTGGCCAGCTTGGGGTCGCGGCCAAAAAATTCACGACCATCCACCATTACTCGCTGCACTTCCGTGCCCTGGGCTCGCACGGTGCCATCGGTATCTACCTCCATGCCAGGCATTTTTTTCAATAAGTCCTCTACATTGGCATTTGCTTTTGTTTTGAACGAGCCTGCGTTAAACTCAATTGTATCGCGCTTCACTGTTACAGGCGCTTTCTCCCCACGAATTACTACTTCACCAAGTTGCAGATTTTGGGCTTCCATCTTTATTAAACCTACATTAATGACTGATAAATTACCGCTGGCTGAAATTTTCTTTTCAAAGGGAGAGTATCCCACAAAAGTAATTTTCAACAAATAGTCGCCTAGGCTCACATTTTTGATTTCAAAAGCTCCTCGCACATCTGTCACGCCAAAATTGATGAGCGTTGAATCCTTTGCGTTGAGTAACATGACCGTGGAAGAAGGCAACGGGCTTCTTGCCGAGTCTGTCACTGTGCCCGATATTGAATACTTCTGTGCGGAAGCAGTGTAAGCTCCTGTGATGAGAACGAGTAAGGCAATAAAATTTTTCATCTTTACTTTAAAAGGGATTTTGAAAATCAAATTTGATGAGACGCGATGGTTACTGGCTAACTGGATATGCGGCCCATAAGGGCCAGCATTCTTTCAGGAGCGTCAGGGCTACTGACTTACAACTTTTTAGTTTCGAATGATCATTCCCCCGTTTGCATTCATTTTTTTCATCTGCTCATCGCGTTGTTTGATAAATTCTGCACGGGTAATTTTTTCGCCAGAAGTGGGGGCTACTAATTCTTTCTTTTTCAATTCGCGCAGCTCGATTTTTTTAGCCACCATCACACGCTCACCATTGTTGATGTCGATTGCCAATACTGCACCCGGTAGGGAACGGAATCTTTCGGGCCCTAAAAACGGGCGGAGCTTTGTAGTGTACCATGCAGTGATTTCTTGTTTGCCACGCGGCCCCGTCTCATCAGTATAATAAGCCATTTGACATTCGTAGCCTGCAATCACTTTTGTTTCAGTTCCAAACTTCCAGGCAGGTACTTTAATAGAGTCGGTAATTAAATAGGTTTTACCAAAAAACTCTTCCTTCGAAATGCTTTTGCTCTCAGCCTTGTTCAAATACATTTCGTTATTGGGCATATTGAAACGCATCACAACACCGCCTCCCTGAGGTTCATCCTCCTCATCTTCAATAATTGGTTTATAGAGCGATTCGTTTTCATTAAAGAAAAGTTGATTTCTATTGGTGCGAAATTCTGGAATCATGCTCTTCATGTCCTCTCGGCCTGGCGGCAATGTGCGGTGAAGGTTTATTTTGGTTTCAAATTCAATGACACCCGAAGTGGTTTGGCCAAAAACAACTTCAAAAGCTGCCAACGATACTAGTATCCCAGCAATTAGCACTATTCTTTTCATAATGGATAAGGTTTTCATTTTTTGTTCTGCTGTAAATCTACGGCCTTAGATGACAGGCGATGGTTAATGGTTCTGAAAGGAATGTTAATTAACGTTAAAGGTGCATTCACCTTTGTTTTTTTGCGTTTACTTTTGTGATGATGAAGCACCAGAGAAATATATTGACCATCACCCTTGTTGTTATTAGCCTAGCACTTTTATTGGTATTACAGGGATTTTGGCTAAAAGGTGCATATCACAATGAACTAGCGTCTTTGCGCAAACAGTCGCAGATTCTATTTCGTGACTTGATTTTTGAAATGAACGATTCGCTTCTACAAAAAAGCATAAGCACAATACCAAGACAATCTAGCCTCGCAATAATTGAGAACGGTGATTCGTCAAAATTTGCAAAGCGATTTGGTACTAGCATGAAGTTAATGGGTAAAGATACGTCTGTTAACATGCAAGTGTTTATTTATTCCGATGGCATTAAAGATTCTATCAAAGACGTATTGAAGCCGTTTATAAATAAGATTCGCGGTCAAGTTCCTCAAACTTTATCAATCCAATTGAGAAGAGATTCGCTAAAAGTAGATGCAATTGAAAGGAAATTTAGAATTGTGTTAGACGAAGCAGGAATTTATGTGCCGTTTCATATTAAGTCTATTAAGCGGGAATTTGGGTTTCCGCCTAAACCACCCAAAGATGACCAAGTAGTTTTCTCACACAATACTGGGTTTAAGGCTGACTTTACAGAAATGAATTGGTTCATTGTCAAAAAGATGTCTCCGCAAATACTGTTTTCGATTTTTCTGACTGCTCTCACGGCCATTTCATTTTGGGTGATGTTTAGGAATATTCGCTCACAGCAGCGGTTGGCCGAATTAAAGAATGACTTCATCAGCAACATGACTCACGAGTTAAAAACGCCCGTGACTACAGTTGGCGTGGCGCTCGAAGCACTCAAGAACTTTAATGGCTTGGAGAATCCGCAACTCACGCAGGAATATCTTGCGATCGCTCAAAATGAGCTAAACCGACTTTCCATTCTTACCGATAAAATTTTGAAGACCTCGATATTTGAAAACGGAGGCGTGCAATTTGACTCTGAGAACCTTGACCTAGAAAAGATAGTACAGCAGACGGTGCAGTCGTTGAAATTGGTTTTTGAGAAGGCGAAAGCAACCGTTGAAATAAAAAAAGAAGGCACCTATTTCAATTTGAAAGGTGGTGCGGTGCATATCACCAACGTGGTGTACAACTTACTCGATAACGCATTGAAGTACTCGAAAGAGAACCCAGCCATTGTAGTCTCGTTGAAAGAAAATAGCCGTGAAGTAACTCTTTCCGTTCAAGACAACGGGGTGGGCATTCCTGCAGAGTTTAAGAAAAGGATTTTCGAAAAGTTTTTCCGCGTGCCTACCGGAGACGTACATACGGTAAAGGGCTATGGTTTGGGGTTAAGCTACGTAGACGCTGTAGTACGGGCGCACAATGGTGTAATTGAAATTGAAAGCGAATTGGGAAAAGGCAGTTGTTTCATCGTTAGATTTAAGAGATAAGGTACTTAGTACAGAAAACTGAAATCTTTTTGATTTCCAGCCTGCCCAACTTAAAGGGAATACGCAATGATCAAAATATTTTATGTTGAGGACGAGCCGTTTCTTGGGCGCATTGTAAAAGAGAGCTTAGAGAGCCGCGGCTACGAGGTAGTGATGGCCAGCGATGGAAGGGATGCTGTTGGAAAGTTCGAGTCAGCCCAGCCTGATATCTGTGTATTGGACGTGATGTTGCCCCACCAAGATGGGTACTCTATTGCGCAGCAAATCCGAAAGATTCATCCAACCATGCCGATCATTTTTGTAACTGCAAAAACTCAAACCCAAGATTTGCTGAAAGGGTTTGAAGTAGGTGGCAACGATTATTTACGCAAGCCCTTCAGCATGGAAGAATTGATTGTGCGCATCAACAACTTGTTGCGATTAACGCAGCCTGCCAATAAAGCACAAAAGCAAGAGGTGATTCAGATAGGGCAATATGAATTTAATGCGTTGCGCTACGAACTGAAATGGGGCAATCATGTACGCAAGCTTTCGCACCGCGAAGCAAGTCTTCTACACGTATTGGCAGACCATCAAAACGCTACTGTTAGCCGTAAAGATGTACTGATGCGTGTGTGGGGCGATGATTCTTTCTTTAACTCGCGTAATCTTGATGTATACATTTCCAAGTTGAGAGACTATCTAAAGGAAGATGCACATTTGGAAATCACCACCATCAAAGGAGTGGGTTATCATTTTTCGGTGCGGTAAAATTTTAGTGGACAGCCAGAAAAAGGTAAATATCCAACCCGCTAAAAATACATTTAGAAATAGTATACATGTTTTCATGGAAACAGACAAGACTATTTAGGGTGCAATTTCTCACCGTATCATCACGATAATCATTTATCAAAAGTTTTTATTCAAAACTAACATCGCAGGATGCGTCACTGGCGCGTCAAAATAAAGATGGCTTTGACTAAAGCAATGGCGTACTTGATAGGGCAAAATCAGTAAGTGGAGCGAGCTAGTTCTTGATGGCATTGGTATTCTTCCAGTTAATAATTTTAGTTTTTTCAATC
>JBJTHA010000367.1:0-4420 GCA_046094265.1 Cytophagales bacterium | reverse complement strand
TTTGTCTGGCACCTCTTTGGACGAGTGCCCGGCGGTGGTGTTTGCTGATCAGCCCAAGTCTTTCGAGCGGGTCAGCATCATCTGGCTGCGGCGTGTCCTTTGCGGATGGGGACTGCGTGGTTGGGCGGTTACTGCATTTGTTGAAATGGCCGATGGCCTTCTATGGCATCGTGCAAACGCACCTGCTCATTGGCGGCAATCGTTGCGTCTAACGAATGCAGGAAAACCTTTTCAAATTCCTCTTTGGTCATCTCTCATTTATTTTAATTGTTTCACTAAGCGATCTCTTAATTTTTGTTGGGCACGTGCCAATCGCGAAAGCACAGTGCCCAAGGGAATTCCAAGTATTTTGGCTGTCTCTTCAGTAGAATACCCTTGGTGCAAGCGAAGCGTAACAACTGCTTTAAATTCTGGTTCAAGCCGATTGAGCTCCAGCTGCAACAGCTCATTTAACGACCATCTTTCATCCTCGCGGCTGGCAACGTGGTTGGCGTCTTCATGCACAATTACCTGAAATTGACGCTTTCTACGTTTTAGCTCATTTAAACTTAAATTGATTGCAATGCGCACCAAATAGGTACTTAAAGCAGCCTCTCCTCTAAATTTTTTCAACGATTCGTAAAACCTCACAAATACCTCTTGCCCAATGTCTTCGGCTTCAGGTGTTTTACCCAGCATCGATTGCGCTACCCCGGCCACTTGACCTTCATAACGCATCACTAGTTCCTTAAACGCTTGCCAGTCACCCGTAAGGGTTGCGTCTATTAATTCTATATCTGACTGCATGAGCGTGTGTTCATATTAATAAAATCACAACTTAGACATTGCGCTTGATGTTTTTATTCCCGACTTGGAAACATTTTCAGTAAATCTTGAGCATTTGCCGTGTTAAGTTGTTTTTACTCTGGCAAGAATGTTGGGTGTCCCATTTGCAATCATCAATGCCGTTCGTTTTTGCCGTAAAGCAGAATCAACCCCCGCCCCGGTGTGCTTTGCCTTAGTTGCTTCAGCTTAGATCGCCATGCTTTGATTTGGCGGTACCTGCGCGCCAAAACGAATTTCTTTTCCGCAAAACTCAACGTATTGCACATCGCCCCCGAGCCGTGTTTTATGAAGCCCTTTGATAGGTTACACTGCGAAGTCAACAATCATAACGGATATTGAATCTTCCTTGACCAAAGTAGACATGGACATCTATCAAATTCCGTTTGGTGAAGATCATTTTGATGCCGTACTGTGCAACCACGTGCTCGAGCATGTGCAAGATGATATCAAAGCCATGAGCGAAATCAGGCGCGTGCTCAAGCCCGGAGGTTGGGCTATTTTACAAGTGCCTTTCTTTCATCCCATTCCAGGTGACATTTGAAGATAATTCCATCACCGGTGCTCGTGCTCGCGAAAAAGCCTTCGGCCAAGATGACCATGTGCGCAAGTTTGGAAAAGACTATTCCAAAAGAATAGAACAAGCCGGGCTTCTGGCAGAACCGAGCACATTCGCGAGCCACCTGACGGAAGAAAAGGCGAAGTATTTTGGTCTAGAGCGCAGAGAAGTTTTTTATTTGGGAAAAAAGTGTAAAACTATTTCTTCCTGCCGCCTCCAATAAAGAACCCGATTTTTAAGTTAAGATAACTCTTGTTTATTGATTCAAATTGACCTGTCGGTGCGCCTGCACCTCGGTAAGCTAGCACATAATCAGTCATCGAGCCAACGAAATTGTATTCCGCCATCAAACGGAGATGCCCAAAATCTACTCCGACTCTGGGAAAGAAACCAAAGCGGTTTCTTTCGTTCATGGTATCGGTATTGCCAGCTAAAAAAATATTGCTGGGATTGAAAACGGCTAACCCACCACCAACAAAAACTCGGTACTTAACGGGAAGATAATATTGATAACTTACTCCAAGAGATGCTACAAATGGATTACTTCCACCAGTCATGGAGACCAAGCCGTTGTGTTCTATCCTAAAACCCGCACACATTTTATCATTGATCCGATAACTGGGTTCAAGAGAAATAGAGCCAATCCCACTGTTTTTACCGAAGGGCACACCCAAATCCATCGCAAAAAAAACCTTTCGATAGTTCTGGCCATTTGCAAACAGTGGCATCATCAGTAAAATCAATACCAGTAGCTTCTTCATAAAATTCAATTTAAAATGACTTACTGTATCAAACCGTATTTCTAAGCTAACGGTTAATATTGTGAAAAGCGCAAAAGAGTGGCATCACTTCAAATAAAATATCTCCCCAATCTTCTCCATATCAAACAAAACTCCTTCTTGCGAATTGGCCAAGAAAGCAATAACGATGTCATCGTCTGGGTAGATGATTAAATAAGAACTGCTGCTCAACATATCACCTGCATGGTACCAAATGCGATGCCCATTCTTATCCTTGCCAATGTACCAACCCATTCCATAGTCTGTTACCTTATCCGATGAAGTAAATTGTGTTTCACATAGCTTTTTAGTCAGCGTGGGATTGAGCGTATTTCCATACAATAATTCATTACCAAATTTTACTAAATCTTCGGCAGTTGATAAAAGTCCACCGCCTGGGTACTTGTAGCTAAAATCACCATAGTTATTCTCTTCTCCCATGGCGTCATAAAACTTACTTCTGTCGGAAATGTTTTTGGTGTTGTCATCGCCACCCGTATTCATCATTGCCATTGGCTTCCAAATATGTTCTTGCATGTAATCCAAATAGTTCTGGCCGCTCGCGCCTTCAATCACGGCTCCAATCAAATTCCAACCAAATGTAGAATAGTGGAATTGTGAGCCGGGCTTAAAAAGCAAGCTATCATTTTCAAAAATCTTTATAGCTTGGGTGGCCGTTTCATAATGTTCGGTACGAACTAAGTCGCTCAAGTCATTTTGGTGGTAGTCTCGAATACCAGCTAAGTGGCCAGCCAGTTGGCGAGTAGTAAATGAATATTTCTTCAACGGAAGTGAAGGAATGTATTTTTGTATAGGCGCATCCAAATCCAATTTATTTTCAGAGGACAGTTTTATCAGCGCAGCCGAGGTTAGTGATTTTGAAACGCTATTGATGCGAAAGCGAGTGTTAGGAGTTACCGGCAGCTTGTTTTCAACGTCAGCCAATCCAAACCCTCGCGATAGTTTTAATTTGCCTTTTATGCTTACACAAAGCTGCAAACCATTTACGTTTGATTCGTCTAAAAAATCATTGCAAGCTTGTATGGCGGTACATACCGCACTGCTTTCTTGGCAAGGCTTTTCGCGCGCGATAATGGAAACTGCTTGGGAGGCTGGAGGTTGGTTGCTCACTGTTACAGTGGCAGCTAAAATCCCCCGTACTTTTTCCCACTTGTCAAAACTTGTGTTTCGCGTAAAGCAGCTATACATTTTGCTAAAAGAATCACCCGGTGCTATTCCAATAAAAGTCCCGGGCAAATCAATGCCGCTCATTCCTAATCGCTGTCGTACTTGTTTTTTACCTTCAAAGACTACGGTATCAATTCGTACTCGATTGGGATGTTTTTTAATGAAATCTTGGTAGCCTTTTGCAATTTGTTCCCTGTCAGTTCTAGTAAGAATTTGCTCAAAGGCGATAAAGAAAGGTTGCTGGATTAAATACTGAAATTCAGAAAGGTCAAACGTCAACCATCCATTTCGTATGGTCGATTCAACCACCACGCTTTTGTTCAAAAGGTCGTCACCGGGCGACTTTGTGATGCTATCAACTGAATACAGGCGAACGCGCATTTTGAAGGATGGTAAATTATTTCTGAAAATCCGGATGCTCGCGCTCTGCAGATAGACGGGAAATGAAAAGTCTTTTTGAAAAGGTTTTTTGTTTTCAATCAAGAGAGCCGTTGCAGAACCAGCATAAACCGTATCGTTCTCCAGCGTTCCGCCTCGCGATTTTCGATTTCCCAATTCAAACGTTTTGTTCTTTTCCTTTTTTGAGGTGACAGTGACTTCTTTCAATTGTGTAACATGTTCATTCAAATAAACGATGACGTCTTTCTTGAGAAATGATTGAATCGGAATACTTCTTTTACCATAACCAATTCCAGAAAAACGAAGCGTGTCTTTCAAGTGGAGTGTGAGCACTTGTAGCGAGAACGAGCCGTCTTCGTTCGAAATAGTGCCAATGCCGGTGTTTGCAATTCCAATATTGGCGTAGGCAATCGGCTTTTTGTCAGCTTGATTCACTACTTTTCCATGTAGGGCGGTTTGAGAATACCCAAGTTGAATGGTAACAAGTAGAGCGAGTGCAATTTTGAGCATCTTGATTTTATTCTTGTAGATGCGGCTTTTTCATCAATAGTCTTAAGTGTGTTAAATTACCTAACATCTGGCGCATGGAAACCATCCCGCCCCAAGGTGTGATTTCCCCTATCCGTATAGCCAATTTCAAACTCTATGACACTAAAATTAGCTATTGCTACGC
>JBJTHA010000366.1:0-9283 GCA_046094265.1 Cytophagales bacterium | reverse complement strand
CCCGTTTTGTTGGGGTCGTCTGATCCCGCTTTTCGGGGAAACGCCATGCGTTACAACCCAGAAGAGCTACTCGTGGCAGCTATTTCATCGTGCCACATGCTGTGGTACTTGCATTTGTGTGCAGTGAATGGTGTGGTGGTACTCGACTATGTAGATAAAGCTGTCGGCAATATGGTGGAGCATACTAATGGAAGTGGGGAGTTCACCGAAGTTATGCTGAAGCCAATGGTAAAAGTAGCAGACCAATCGATGGTAGAAAAGGCCATTCACTTGCACCACGATGCTGCCAAAATGTGCTTCATCGCCCGCTCTGTTAATTTTCCTATTTTACATGAACCATCCGTTATAGTATGATCATAAAACGCTACCAGATAGACGCTTTCGCAGATAAAGTTTTTGCCGGCAACCCTGCAGCGGTTTGCCCACTGGAGCAGTGGCTGCCTGACTCGGTCATGCAAAACATAGCCATGGAAAATAATCTATCCGAAACTGCCTTTTGTGTAAAAGAGAAAGAAGGTTGGCGCATCCGCTGGTTCACGCCTACGTTAGAAATGGATTTGTGCGGACATGCTACACTGGCCACTGCCTTTGTAATGTTCAACCACGAAGGCATTTCTGAAAATACCATTTTTTTTCAATCGCGCAGTGGCATTTTAAAAGTGACACGAGAAAAAAATCTGTTCACGTTGGATTTCCCAACGGACATAGTTCAAAAAATAGAATCCGCACCTGTGTTGCAATGCTTTAAGGAAAATGTATTGGAAATTTACAAAGGCAAAACAGATCATCTATTTGTATTTGAAAACGAAGAGCAAGTGCGCAACTGCAGGCCTGATTTTGCTAGGATCGCAAAAATAGGCGGGCGAGGTGCCATCATTACCGCACGTGGCCACCAAGCAGATTTTGTGTCACGATTTTTTGGCCCACAAGCTGGGGTAGATGAAGATCCCGTTACAGGCTCCGCGCACACCACACTAGTTCCCTACTGGGCTGGGAGGTTGGGAAAAAGTGAATTTCAAGCACTGCAACTTTCAAAACGGGGCGGAAAACTTTTTTGCAAACTGGAAGGCGCGCGCGTGAAAATAAGTGGCACCGCAGTATTGTTTTCAACTGGAACAATTTTTATTGATTGATATGGACGTGCGACAAGCTACTTTCAATGACATCAACGCCTTGGCTGTTCTGTTTGATCAGTATCGGGTATTTTACCAAAAACCATCGGACATTGATGCGGCAATAAAATTTCTGACAGACCGATTCAATCAAAATGAGTCGGTCATATTTGTGGCACAAGAGGGAGACAGGCTGGTGGGATTTACACAATTGTACCCGTTGTTTTCTTCTACCCGCATGAAGAGGCTTTGGCTGTTGAATGATCTTTTTGTGGAAAGCAGCTTTCGCGGAAGAGGGATTTCGGTTGCGCTGATCGAAAAAGCCAAACAACATTGCCGTGCTACCGGTGCCTGTGCGTTGACGTTGGAGACAGCCAAGAGCAATACAGTAGGCAACAATTTGTATCCGCGGGCGGGATTTACGTTAGACATTGATCATAATTATTACAGTTGGGATGTTACCCCCTAAGCATCAGCACACAATTTTTTTTTAACATCACTGATTTTCTAACAATCATGAACAGAGAACTAAAAAACGATTGGGCACAGCTAGAGGCTTTGTTAGAAGCAGCCAAGCAGCAAGGGTCATCGTATTTATCCAACTTGCACCACCGTGCTACTTCAGTGGATTTTGTTTTCCACCCACAAAAGCATCTGCCCGATGTGGGCATCGGTTCAGCGGGAGCATTGCAGCAATTTAACAACCGATTGGAACGGCTCATGGTTGCCTCGTCTGGCCCGCGCTACTGGGGTTTCGTGACGGGCGGCACGACACCCGCAGCCATCGTGGGCGATTGGATAACGAGTATCTATGATCAAAATTCACAATCCACCAAAGGCTATGGCGATGTATCTGCCAACATCGAAATAGAAACAGTGCAGCTACTGCTTGATTTGTTTGGACTTCCGCATGATTTTTTTGGTGGGTTTGTAACAGGTGCCACCATGTCTAACTTCACTTGCTTGGGCGTGGCGCGGCAATGGGCGGGCAGGCAACACGGAAAAGATTTTGCGAAAGAAGGAGTGACGGGAACAATAAAAATCCTAGCGGCCACTCCGCACGCTTCTGCGCTCAAATCGCTCGCCATGCTGGGCTTGGGCAGCAACAATAGTATCAAACTCAAAGTGCTTGAGGGAAACCGCGAGGCGATGGATGTGAGTGATTTGGAATATCACTTAAGAGAACTAGGTGGTGAACCTGCCATCGTAATCTCCAGCGGTGGCACGGTAAATACTGTTGACTTCGATGACTTGGTGTCGATTGCTAAATTAAAAATCAAGTATCGATTTTGGTGGCACATCGATGCCGCCTTTGGCGGATTTGCCGCTTGCAGCAGCGAGCATAAACAATTGGTGCAAGGCTGGGCAGATGCCGACAGCATCACCATAGATTTGCACAAGTGGCTGAATGTTCCCTACGAGAGCGCTTTGTTTTTTGTGAAGCAACAACACAATGTGTTGCAGGTAGAAACCTTCCAAAATAGCAACGCGCCTTACTTGGGCAACCCAATGGAAAATTTTGACTACCTAAATTTTTTGCCTGAAAATTCACGCAGACTAAAAGCATTGCCCGCTTGGTTTACATTGATAGCTTATGGAAAAAAAGGAATTGCTGAAATGGTGGACAACAACATTCAGTTGGCCAAATTGCTGGGCGATTTAATTGAGCAAAACCCACAATTTGAATTGCTCGCACCCGTGCGGTTGAACACAGTATGTTTTACTTTGCGGGGAGAAGAAAATCCAAAAAGGGTTCAAGAATTTTTAGAGCGATTGAATGCCACGGGCAAAGTGTTTATGACACCAACCGTTTACAAAGGAAGAAAAGGAATCAGGGCCGCACTCGTCAACTGGCGAACGAAGGAAGAAGATGTGAGAATGGTGGCCGGGTTGATGACCGGGTTGAAGATGGAGATTGCCGATTAATTTTTTATAAATGTTAACTGGTATTCGTTGAAAAATTATTACTCGGGATTTTAACTACTGACCTCTAAATTCAATTCCACATGTACATAGCAAAAACAAATCGAAACGAAAACACAGAAGAACTTTTGGAATTTATTCGCCAAAATGGTTTTGGTATTCTGGTGAGTCAAGTAGAAGGCAAACCGTGGGCTACCCACATCCCCATGCACCTGTCGCCCGATGGCAAGAAGTTAACCAGCCATATTGCCCGTGGCAACCCGCAATGGAGAAGTTGGAACAATACCACCGAGGTGCTGGCAATTTTTCAAGGGCCACATGCGTATGTTTCCTCTTCGTGGTACGATCATGAAAATGTGCCCACCTGGAATTACATTGCTGTGCATGTATATGGCACCATTCGTTTGATAGAAGGCGATGAATTAGTACAGTCACTGAAGCATTTGGTTGATAAGTACGAGAAGGCGTCCTCGCACCCTGTAACAGTGGAAGGTATGTCAGCAAAGTTTTTGCAAAATGAAATACGCGCCATTGTAGCTTTTGAAATAACAATCAACAGATTGGAAGCTGCCTACAAACTTTCTCAAAATCGAGATGACAAAAATTACAAAGAAATTGTTCACCAATTGGAAAAGAGGGGTGATGCGGATTCGGTGAAGGTGGCAGAGGAAATGAAGAGACGAAGATCAATTTGAAAAATCTCAAGATTGGTTGAAATTTTAAAAATGCCATCGGGAAACCAAGCGATAAAAATATCAACACATAAAAAATATTGAAACATCAACACCATGCACTTAACTGACTTTAAGCTCGAACGCTACTTTGCCAAATACGAATTCACTACCAAATACTTGTTGTCAAGTTCAGATTGTGATGGCTACCCGTTGCAGTATGTACTTGACTGTGCCACGCCTGCCGAGCGAAGGATGTATGATGAAATTAAGTTAGGTTATACAGATTCGCCCGGTAGCTTATTTTTACGCGAAGCCATTGCCCGGCAGTACACAACTATTACACCCGATAAAGTGGTGGTCACGTCTCCTGGTGAGGCTAATTTTGCATTAATGAATGTATTGCTCCAAGCGGGTGACCATGTTATTTGCATGAGCCCCGCTTATCAATCACTCTACCAAATTGCCGAAGACTCGGGCGCGTCTGTCAGTTATTGGAGACCCGAAAATAACACATGGTATTACAACCCCGATGAACTAGCAAAACTGGTAACCCCTACTACCAAATTGATCATCGTTAATTTTCCGCATAACCCCACGGGTTTTTTGCCCACGCTCGATGAACAAAAAAGAATAGTAACAATAGCAAAGCAACATAACATTGTTTTGTTTGCTGACGAAATGTATCACCAATTGGTGCATGACGAAAAAAATCAGCTACCCGCTTTTTGCGATTTGTATGAAAATGCAGTAAGCCTTTGGGGCATGGCCAAGTCATTTGGCCTTGCGGGATTGCGCATGGGCTGGTTGGCATCACACAATCAAAAAATATTGGGCAGTGTGTTGGCTTACAAAGACTACCTCACCATTTGCAATAACCCGATTAGCGAGGTGCTTACAACCATCGCCTTGAATCACAAAGAGAAATTTATTAACCCCAACTTGGATAAGATACGCCACAACATTATGCTGTTCGAAAAATTTGTAAATGATTACAATAAAATGTTCCTGTTTCAAAAACCTGTGTCAGGTTCAACAGGGTTCATTCAACTGCTGAATGGTGAAACAGCCAAGCAGTTTAGCGAGCGTGTGGTGCAAGAAGCAGGTATTATGCTGTTGCCCTCTGAGATATTTGATTATGGAACGCAGCATTTGCGCATCGGGTTTGGCAGGGCGAGCATGCCCGAAGTTCTAAAGGTGCTAAAAAAATATTTATCCGAAAAGTAAAACAAATACCATAGCAAACTTGGTTTTATACCTTGCTGGCACAGAGGGTTCTGAAGATAGTACCATTCCCCCAAGAAAAATAAAACCTGATAACGGTAGTGTGCAATGCTCAAATTTGCTTCCTCTTAAAATCAATTATCTTTACCTTAAAATAACATTGCCATGACGCTGACGGACGCCATCTCGATTGAACGTGTAAAGCAATCGCGCTTGCCACAAATCGATTTCAACAATTTAGGATTTGGAAACCATATTAGCGATCACATGCTGGTGGCTGATTATAAAGACGGCCGTTGGCAAGAGGCAAAGATTATCCCCTTTGCTGATATGATGATGTCTCCCGCCATGCTATCCTTACATTACGGCCAATCCATTTTTGAAGGCATGAAGGCATTTAAAAACAGCGAAGGCGTGATAACGATTTTTAGACCAGAGCGGCACCATAAAAGATTAAACCGTTCGCTGGAGCGCATGTGTATGCCCACCATCAGCGAAGAAATGTTTTTGAACACACTCACCGCATTGATTGAGGTTGATGCCGATTGGATACCCACCACAGAAGGTTCATCGCTCTATTTGCGCCCTTTTGTATTTGCCTCTGAGGCAAAGCTGGGCGTAAAAATTGCAGACGAATATAAGTTTATCATTATCACCAGTCCGGTAGGGCCTTATTTCGCAAAACCTGTTCGCGTAAAAGTAGAAGAAGAGTATGTGCGTGCCGCAGAAGGAGGCACTGGCTTTGCAAAGTGCGCGGGCAACTATGGCGGTGCTTTTTACCCAACCATGCTGGCGCAGAAGCAAGGTTACGATCAAGTGTTGTGGACGGACGCCAAAGAACACAATTATATCGATGAATCAGGGGCTATGAATGTGATGTTTGTAATCAACGGAAAATTGGTGACCCCTAAACTCTCCACTTCGCTTTTGGATGGCGTTACCCGAGATTCTATTTTAACCCTGACTGCCGAATTGGGCATTGAAAAAGAAGAACGCAGAGTGAGCGTAGCCGAAATAGAAGAAGCCTGTAAAAACGGCCAGCTTACCGAAGCCTTTGGCGTGGGCACTGCGGCTGTGGTCTCTCAAATTGCTGTTATAGGCATACACGGAAAAGATTATTCTTTGCCTACTATTGATGCCAATAGTTTTCAGTTGCGCGTGAAGAAGAAACTGCACAATATCCGTATGGGCATTGAGCCCGACAAGCACGGATGGAATTATGTGGTGAGATAGCTTTTCACGAGCAATGCTAGACTATCCCCTTAAAATCCAAACTAGCCCTTGGAGACGAAATCTGTTTTGCTGTAAATAATCGTTCGATGATGCAAGCTATGGTTCATTTTTTTAAAGAACATGATCATCTGGTTTTAAAGGTTCATGAACTGGCGCCTTTTCCTCTGGTTTTTTCTAATTCGTCCCACATGTCATTCGGTATTTGCTCTAAGTGACTGAACTCTCCACCGTTTCGAAGCCACTCGCCCCCATCAATGGTTATCACCTCGCCATTGACAAACGCAGAATAATCTGACAAAAGATAGGCAGCTAAGTTTGCGAGCTCTTGGTGCTCGCCTACGCGCCTAAGAGGCACTCGCTCCTTGGGGTCGAATTTTTTCACCAACTCACCCGGCAGCAGGCGGCTCCAGGCACCCTCGGTGGGAAAGGGACCAGGCGCTATGGCGTTGCTTCGGATATTGAACTTTGCCCATTCTACTGCCAGCGAGCGGGTAAGCGCTAAAACACCAGCTTTTCCGCAGGCTGAGGGCACCACGTAGCCAGAGCCAGTCCACGCGTAGGTGGTAACGATGTTGAGAAAAACGCCTGATTGCTTTTTGTTTATCCAGTGCTTACCGATCGCCAGAGTCATATAGTAAGTGCCTCTCAGCACAATATCCACCACAATGTCAAACGCGCGGTGCGAGAGGCGTTCCGTAGGGCTGATGAAGTTGCCCGCAGCATTATTAAGCACCCCGTGCACCCCCCCAAAAGTGTCTTCGGATTGCTTTAAAACATTTTCGATCTCTTCGTATTTACGGATGTCACAAGCAATTGGCAGTACTTTACCACCGGTTGCCGCGCTTAGTTCTGCCGCGCTCTTTTCAAGCACATCCATCTTACGGCTGGTGATGACCAAGTTAGCACCCAGTTCTAATAAGTACTTGCCCATGGATTTGCCTAGTCCTGTGCCACCTCCCGTAATGATGATTGTTTTGCCTTTGAATGTGTTGGGTTGAAACATGCCGTGCATAAACGCAGAGATTTGAGATGTTTGACTGATATTTTTTTATTGTGAAAAGTTAAAGATAATGAGTTGTCATTAATTCGTATTCACCACTTATATCAACGGCTGCGGGAATGGGCACGAAAAAGTCAGAAACTGCGGAAGCCGAGACATTCAAAAATTTGTTGTTTCGATAATAGTGATCAAACCCCACAGAAATTCCCCAAAAACCAGTATTTTGTTTGATTGGTTCTCCTTCTGGTCTCAGCAAAAAACTGTTCACATGCGGCAACGATAAATGTAAATAATTTCGCCCTTTTTTGTCACCTTGTTCCCAACCAAAGTATTTGCTGATAGAATCGGAAGAGTTCAAAAATAATCTTTTTGGGTAGGCATATCGCTTCATTTTTTTCCGGTCAACCAGAAAACCCAGTCCGTAAGTAAGGATATTGCCATAGTACATGAATGAGTTTTTTGGCTTGATTACCAAATTCTTTTCTATACTGTCAGCTACCACTTTTATATTCAAATTCTTCTTATCTCGTTTAAATGTCAGTTTTGCCTTGTTTATAAATGTTTTGAATGTGTCTTTACCAACAATGATTTTTGAGGGTTTGGTGGTATAGATTTTTACTATGGTTTGTTGTTCGTTAAATATGCTCGCACAAGACGTAAGTAGAAAATTGATTGCAAGAAATTGAAAAATACTCTTCAACTGATTTCTTGATTTTTTGAATTCCTACTTTATGAGCGACAAGTAATGCGGAAACATTTCGCGCCACACGGGCCAATCGTGGTTGGCACCCTGGCGCACGTCTAGCCAATGATGTATTCCTTTATTGTGCAAGATAGCCGCCATTTTTTCGTTTGCATCCCAGCACATGTCTTGCGTACCAGTGCCTAACACCACCTGCAACTCCCACAAAGCGGGATTGCTGGCGTTTGGCAAATAATCAGGTGGGTTGTTGAAGTACACGTTGTCGTCATAGTATCCATCCACCTGATCTTTGATGTCAAACGCGGCACCCATGTTGAAAACATACTTCACTACTTCGGGGTGTTTGAAGGCGAAGTTGGACGCATGATACCCTCCAAAACTGCAACCGGCAGTGGCTACCCTACCCACTCCGGTTTCGCGCTGTGCCAGCGGCACCAGTTCGTGCAGCAGCATTTCGTCATACCAAATATGGTTGCGCACTCGGTCGGCCGGATGGATCGCTTTGTTGTACCAGCTCAACGAATCGATGCCATCAGGGCAATAGATTTTCACCAAGCCGTTATCTAAAAACCAATTAACGCTGTCGATGAGCTTGAAATCTTTGTTTTCGTAGTAGCGGCCCATGCTGGTCGGAAACAAGATGACGGGGTAGCCTTGGTGCCCAAATGAAAGTACATCAATGTCGCGACTGAGGCGAGGGGAATACCAGCGGTGGTGGTGTTCGTGGGCCATAATTCAATTTTATGATTTTAGATTCAGATTTAGGACCTTATTAAAAACCCTATTTTTGCATCTTCTAAAATTGACAAATTAAAACCTGAATCACAAACAGTGGAGGCAGAATTGCTGAAGACCGAAAAATATCAATCCATCAAACTCACGGGGATACATTCCAAGTTATTGGAACGCGATGTAGACGTAGAAATTCTACTGCCCGAAAATTTTGAATCCACAGATCAAAAATACCCACTGCTGATTTTGAACGATGGGCAAGACAACGAAGCAGTGCGAGTGAGGGAATCGATCGAGCAATTGACACAAAGTGGCGCAGTCAGGCAAATCGCAATTGTTGGAGTAACTGCTGGCGACCGTATGCAAGAGTATGGCGTTTCGGCCAAAGCAGATTATAAAAAGCGTGGCACCAAGGCCAAAGCGTATTCAGAATACATCGTAACCGAGTTGCTGCCTTACTTGGTTTACAAATACCCCGTGGCAATGGAAGCAGAACAACATGCCATTGCGGGCTACTCCATGGGTGGGCTCAGCGCCATGGACATTGCTTGGAACCACTCGGATGTGTTTACAACGATTGGCGTATTCAGCGGCTCGCTGTGGTGGCGCAAGCGCGATGCGCACAGCGTATTTTATTCTGACCACCGCGACCGCATTATGCACCAGCACATCCGCAGAAGCAAAA
>JBJTHA010000365.1:0-7504 GCA_046094265.1 Cytophagales bacterium | reverse complement strand
CTTATACCGCTTGGCGAAAAAGTAGTGACCCTCCTTTGTTAATAACGTAAGGCAACTACCTCTAAAAAAGAAGCGGCATGTAAGACCTAATTCCCCTATGGAATTATGGATTTTTAAACTATTTTAGTCGGACAAGAATGAAAATCAATCAAATCGTATTGCCTGCACCGGACTAATCTTTGTAATGTACCTAGTGGGCAGCCACAAGACTACCACCACGGTGGCAAAAACCAGTACATTCAAAACAAATACCGTTGCCCAGTCCCACTCAATCGGCACGAAACTAATAAAGTAATCTCTCGGGTTAAGTTTGAAAAACTTAATCTGATATTGAAACCAACATACTCCTAAACCAGTGGCGTTGCCCCACAGCAGCCCCTTGGCAATCAGGTTGCTTCCACTAAACATAAAAATAGTTCGAACCAATTTGTCGCTGCCGCCCATAGATTTCAAAATTCCTACCATTGGTATACGCTCCATTACCAAAATCAATATCACCGAAATCATATTCACTGAAACTACAAACAAAATAATGCCAAGCAGTATTTTTACTTGCCGCTTAATCAAATCCAACCATTCAAAAACGTTGATAAACTTATCGCGTACTGTTTCTATGTTTAGGTCGTAGTCGATGGACTCCCCTATCTGTTGCAATGCCTCGTCAAGTGCAGCCTTGTCTTGATCGAACCCAAAGATTGCACCCTTGTTGCCGTGTTCAATCACGATACTATCCGACCCTACTTCATCTGTCAATGAATAAGTATCGTTGTTCATCTCATTTTTTAACAAATCAAATCGATTGAAGTAATCGAAGTCGATCGTAACCTCCAATCCACCCGCCATGTGGGTTTCCCAGCCGTTGAGCTGCTGTACCATACGGATGTCCCCCATCAATACCTTGCCATCGAAGTAATCAGACAAATTGGTTTCATAAATGCCAACCACTCTCAACTTGCGGACACGCGGAGGGTTTTGAAAAAAATGCAGCACAATGTCATCACCCACCCTGGCATTAATTTTATTGGCAATAATCCGGCTCAACACTACCTCGCGAGAATAGCTCGAGTCATTGAACTGAAGAAATCTTCCTTCAACCATTGCTTCGGCAAACCGAGACACACTAAAGCTCTTGCCTACACCTTTAAATATCACACCCAACACTTCGTCATCAGCCTTGATTAACCCTGCTTTGTGGCAATACTCTTGCACGTGTTTAACAAAAGGGAATTTTTCCGGTTGCTGATACAAGGGGATGCGGTAATCGAAAGGTTGTTCCTCTACCGCCATGTTCATTGTAAATTTTGTAATCAACAAGTGATTGCTAAATCGGTAGATTTTCTCCTTTACCGCAGTTTGAAACCCCAGCATTACCAAAAAAGAAACAATGGCAGCCGCTAATCCGATGGCAATACTGCCCACTGCAATTTTATGGATGATGGCAGAAAAGCTACCACTCGCAGCGTTCCGTATTCTTTTAGCAATGAAATAAGAAAGGTTCAAAGAATAGAGTATTTTTGATACACAACAAAGTAAAGAAAAATGATTGGCTCTTGGATAAATATTTTACTGCCGAAGAAAACGGTTCGTGTCATCATATGGCTACTAATCAGTATCGCATGGTTCGATGTAGCGGGTCAGCCAAAATCGCCTATCATCACTGGTGCCGCTCAGCTAGATGTTTTACTTCCCAAGTTAAAATCACAGCGCGTGGCGTTGCTGGTCAACCACACTTCCAAAATTGGCAAAACACATTTGGTGGATACCCTTTTAAAAGCTGGTATTACCATTCAAAAAATACTTTCGCCAGAACATGGTTTTCGTGGCACGGCCGATGCAGGCGAGCAGGTGAAAGATGGAGTTGATCCCAGCACAAACTTGCCGGTGGTTTCGCTATACGGAAACAACAAAAAACCAACGGCCGAACAATTGGCAGATGTAGACATTGTTATTTTTGATTTACAAGATGTGGGTGCGCGCTTCTATACCTATATCGGTTCGATGCATTATTTAATGGAAGCCTGCGCCCAACAAAAGAAAAAACTCATCATCCTTGATCGGCCTAACCCCAATGGCAGCTATGTGGATGGCCCCTTGTTAGATATGTCACTCAAGTCATTTGTGGGCATGCACCCGGTGCCCATTGTTCATGGCATGACAGTTGGCGAATATGCACAGATGATCAACGGCCAAGGCTGGCTGGAAGGAAAAGTGATTTGTGATATTGATATCATCAAAATGAAAAACTACACGCATGCTACTCAATACTCGCTGCCCGTGAAGCCTTCACCCAATATAGCCAACGATCAAACAGTGGCGCTCTACCCGTCAACGTGTTTGTTCGAAGGCACTACGCTGAGTGTAGGTCGTGGTACTGAACATCCGTTTGAGTGGATTGGTCATCCTGATTTAAAGAACCAACCGTTTCAATTCACGCCCATCAGCATTCAGGGCATGGCCAAAAATCCACCACACGAAAACAAAGTCTGTTATGGCATCAACCTAGAAAAAGAAAAGGTGAAGAAAGAAGTTTCGCTCAAGCATCTCATCAGTTTATACAATCAATTCCCCGACAAGGAAAAATTCTTTATTCCGTTCTTTGATAAACTCGTTGGGAATAAAATGGTGCGCGAACAAATCAAACAAGGCATGAGCGAAGCTCAAATCAAAGCTACCTGGAAAAAGGACTTGGAGCAGTATAAAAAGATGCGGGCAAAGTATCTCTTGTATAACTGATAGTAGTGAGTAGTACATCAGCGAATGATGACGTGTATCCAGCAACCAGTGTCAAGTAATATGCATAAACTATGAAGACTCTTAAGAAGATACTGAAATTCATTTCCATCGCAATAGCCCCTTTCAAGGTAGCGGGTGAACCGCTCGAATACTTTTTTAACAAGGATGAACAGGAGTTTTACTTGAAATTCAAATCAGACAAAATCATTTCTCATCCCACTGAAATATTTCTTCCGGAATTTCAGTATGGAAAAGGCTTTGAAGTACAACACACTGCCGGCAAGCTTTCGTTCGACAAGAAAAATAGCTTGTTGCTTTTTGTTCCCGATTCAGGGGGAGAACAGCGTATTCGAATAATCGCTAAACAGTAATCGGCTTTTGGTGTTCAGTAATCAGTACAGTGAGCCTAAGTTATCATGCCAAAGTCCCAAGTTCTGATTCAATGAAAAAATCTGATAAAGTAGCCGACATCCTGAAAATTCTCGATAAGCATTATCCAACAGTTACAACACCCCTTCACCACAAAGATGCTTATACGCTTTTGGTTTCGGTGTTGCTTTCTGCGCAGTGCACAGATGAGCGAGTGAACAAAACCACGCCAGCACTTTTCGCGATGGCTGATAACCCGTTTGACATGGTCAAACATTCAGTGGAAGAAATTCGCGAAATCATCAAACCCTGCGGGCTGTCACCAATGAAATCAAAAGGTATCTATGGGCTATCAAAAATTCTAATTGAAAAGTATAGTGGCCAAGTGCCTAACACCTTTGAGGAATTGGAAGAACTACCCGCAGTTGGTCACAAAACGGCCTCGGTTGTAATGACCCAATGGTTTGGGATACCAGCCTTTCCGGTTGACACACATATTCACCGGCTAGCTTACCGATGGGGGCTCACCAACGGAAAAAGCGTGGAGCAAACCGAACACGACTTAAAAAGGCTGATACCAGAAGAAAAATGGAACAAGGTACATTTGCAGATTATTTACTTTGGCCGAGAATACTGCCCAGCACGCGGTCACCAATGGCAAACATGCCCTGTCTGCAAAAAGTATATGCGAAAACAATTGAGGGATTAAAGTTCAGATTTGTCAATACCTGCTTGCTTCAAGATAGAATGACAAGTTCCTTTCGGAATATCTCGATTGTGTATGGGTACAATGACCTTTTAGTCCCATCCGGTAACATATAGATATGATGGCTACCTTTCATTCTATCCAAGACAAAA
Organism: Cytophagales bacterium; assembly: GCA_046094265.1. Taxonomy (GTDB): domain Bacteria; phylum Bacteroidota; class Bacteroidia; order Cytophagales; family Cyclobacteriaceae; genus ELB16-189. The sequence continues at coordinate 3,544 of JBJTHA010000365.1, read as the reverse complement.
CCTCGACTAACCAGCATTTTAACGATTTCCTTAGCGGTATACGAAGGTGTCTTGCTCATGCCATCACAGACACAGAATACTCAAAAGTATTTTCTTCAGTAGGGATTGGCTCACCATGTGCCGCTAAACTCTCAAGGTACAGTTCAATTGCTTCCTTTACGTTCGCTACGGCTTCTTCCATTGTATCTCCATAAGTGATACAACCTGACAGCGTAGGAACACTCACAGTAAATCCACCTTCCGGCTCTTTATTGAGTAAAACGCGATAGGTATTTTGCATCATTTCCAAATTTAACCGATAATAATTTTTTGACCAACCATTGCGATATATTTGCTTTATGATCGACCTCCGCATCATATTCATGGGCACACCCGAGTTTGCTGTGCCTTCATTAGAAATTTTGATTGAACACAAATTCAACGTGGTGGCTGTTATCACGGCTCCCGACAAACCGCAAGGCCGTGGGCAAAAACTGATGCCTTCACCTGTAAAGGAATGTGCGTTGAAGCACAACGTTCCCGTACTTCAGCCGACCAATTTAAAATCACCAGAATTTATTGAAGAACTAAAATCCTATCGAGCCAATTTGCAAGTCGTAGTCGCGTTCCGCATGTTGCCGGAAGTAGTGTGGGCGATGCCTGCTTTCGGAACATTCAACCTTCACGCATCTTTATTGCCACAATACCGCGGTGCCGCGCCTATCAACTGGGCAATTATCAATGGAGAAAAAGAAACCGGTGTCACCACTTTCTTCCTAAAACACGAAATTGATACCGGCAGCATCATCTTCCAAGAAACGGAACCCATTTATGAATCAGATGATGTAGGTTCGCTTTATGAGCGGTTGATGGCTAGAGGCGGTCGGCTCGTTTTGAAGACAGTCCAGGCCATTGCACAAGGCAATTACCCATCGGTTGCACAATCAGAAACTATCGAAATCAAACACGCTCCCAAGATTTTTAAGGAGACCTGCGAAATCAATTGGAACCAGTCCGCAAAAAGAATTGTCGATTTTGTTCGAGGGTTAAGCCCATACCCTGCTGCTTGGACGACTATCAATAGTAAGCAATACAAGATTTTTAGATGCAGCTCAAAGTCCGCAGGTGGCAGTAGTCAGTTGGCAGTGGGTGGTTACGAAACCGACAACAAAAGTTATCTTTACATTAAAACTGCCGATGGTTGGATTTCGATAGACGAATTTCAGCCCGAAGGCAAAAAGCGTATGAAAGTGGAGGAGTTTTTTAGAGGAAACAAAATTTAATTTTAAAATGTCGCAATTTGAAAATTTGAAAATCAATACTCCGAGCAGTTCCAACTCTCTTTCGTATTAACTTCTATTTTATACTCAATGATCATTTCGCTGATAGCCGCCCTCACGAAAAATCATGTCATCGGTAAGAACAACGACTTGCCATGGCATTTGCCTGACGACATGAAGTATTTCATGCAAACTACAAAGGGGCATCACGTAATCATGGGTCGAAAAAACTACGACTCGATACCAGAAAAGTTTAGACCTCTTCCCAACCGCACCAATATTGTGGTAACACGTCAACCCGATTGGAAAGCAGAAAAGTGCATTCCGGTGAATTCATTGGAAGACGCAATTAACATCGCCAAACAAAACAACGAAACAGAGCTTTTTATCATTGGGGGTGCCGAAATCTATCAACTTGGGTTCCCGCTTACACAGCGGATGTACCTAACCGAAATCCAAACCGAACTCGCTGGCGACACTTTCTTCCCAATGTTCTCTCAATCAGAGTGGGAAGAAATTTCACGCGTTCATCACGTAAAAGACGAGCGGCATGCCTATGCTTTTGACTTTGTTGTATACGATAAACGAACCTAAATATTAGATTATGGAAAGTCATAAACGTGTAGTCGGGATTCTGTACATCGTCACGGGTGTGTTGCAATTCATTGTCATGTTACTAGTGAGTGTGTTAATTTCTTCACTCATCCCTTTCATTGCAGACAACGCAGCAGAAAACGCGCGTTGGGTTTTTGATTGGCTTGTTCCTTTCATCAATATCATTGCAGTAATTGTCATCATATTTTTTTCTATTCCTTTGGTTGTGGGTGGCGCGGCTTTGTTGCAGGGAAAGAGTTGGGCGCTCACGCTACTGTTGATTTTGGGATGTTTCAAACTCTTCTCGTTTCCCATCGGCACAGCCATTGGCATTTATACCATTTGGGTGTATGCCGAAGATAAAAAACTTGGTACTACTAAAACCGTGTAACGCATGTCACTTGCATCAAAAGTTGTGTGGGTAACGGGGGCATCGTCTGGCATTGGCGAAGCGCTTGTGTATGCACTTGCCAAAGAAGGCTGCAAACTAATTCTGTCGGCCAGAAGAAAAGAAGAGCTGGAACGGGTAAAAGGAAACTGCCCCGCAGCGGTGCAGCCCAATGTACGTATCCTGCCATTGGACTTATCGAAGTCAGATACTTTGCAATTGAGTACCCAAGCTGCCATTCAGTTTTTCGGTTACGTAGATATTCTAGTCAATAATGGCGGCATCAGTCAGCGCAGCCTCGCAAAAGATACGTTGTTGGAAGTGGACAGGGACTTGCTGGAGGTGGACTACTTTGGCACGGTTGCTATCTCAAAATTTTTACTCCCACATTTCTTGGAAAGAAAAGGTGGTCACTATGTGGTGACCAGTAGCGTCATGGGACTCATCGGCACTCCGTATCGTTCTGGCTATGCTGCAGCCAAACACGCGCTGCATGGGTTCTTTGATTCGCTTCGGGCGGAAGTCTGGAAAGAAAATATTCTTGTTACGCTCATCTGCCCGGGCTGGATTCGCACCAACATCACATTAAATGCCGTGACGGGAGATGGATCGAAATTGAATGAAATGGATAAAACCACCGACAAAGGGCTGGCTCCCGACTATTGTGCCGCACGAATTGTCAGTGCGATCAAGTCGAAAAAAGAAGAGGTTTATATTGGTGGGGCAAAAGAAGTTTTTGGCGTGTATGTGAAACGTTTCTTTCCATCCCTATTTTCAAAACTTGTAAGGAAAGTGAAGGTGCGGTAATTGAATTCTGTAAGTAAGGGGATTTAACTTTTTAGCCGTGGATCATCACGCCAAAAATAAAACCCGGCCAAAACTCCAAAGTTTGATTATTGCTTTGTGTTTGCCATTTTAAAAAAGAAGGAGCCAGCGAGCGATCGGCACCTGTCCAAAAACAATTGTAGGTAAGTCCGCCAAAAACATAAATGTTATACAGCTTGGGGGCCAATCGCGTTCCGATTTCAATTTTAGCCCTCGATAGCAAGCTCAATGACTTGGTAATATTGTCGCGATCAAAACTCACGTGCTGAAAATCCATGCCGTAGCTCAAGAATCGGAACTCCATCATGCCTGGTAATTCCGAGCGGTTAAAAAACATTTTTTTCAAGCCATAACCCATTGCCCAAGCTCCCTTGTAAAATGGCGAGCGAGAATAAGTAACAGAATTGACCCAATACGTGTTTCGACCTGCCAACCTAATGCGTTTGTTCTTTCCATTGCCGGTAGCAAACTCATAGTT
>JBJTHA010000364.1:0-21687 GCA_046094265.1 Cytophagales bacterium | reverse complement strand
GATGTATAAGGCTGTTTCGAAGTTGTTCTTCTTCGGTATGCTGACATCTGTGGGTTCACCGTTGCTTACGCCCACGGCATTGGCAGGTTCAAAGGTGTAGAAGATTGCCTCACCGCCAAAGTTCAACTCGTTGTTGCTATTAATAAAGTAAGTAAACTGTGGTTTAAAGATGTAGTTAGAGATTTGTGAGTTCCACTTGAATGAATCGTTATCGTTTCGACCAAATTGTAATTTATAATCGTAATTGCTGTACACGGCCGTGAAGTTAGAGAACAGTCTGTCGTTGAAGATGTGGTTCCAACGTAAAGTGGCCGTGGCATTGCCCCAGCTAAAACCTTGATTCCGTTCGAAAAAGAAATTGTCGCGGCCAAAATATCCCGAAAGATAGATCCTGTTTTTGGGGTTGATGTTGTAGTTGGTTTTGAGGGTGATGTCGTAAAAATTAAGTGCCCCACCATTTTTTAACAACGGAACAAACGGGCGCGCCAACACATCGATGTACGACCTGCGTACTGCTACAATAAATGATGCTTTGTCTTTTACAATCGGTGCCTCAATGGCCAGGCGACTGAAGATACTGCCAATACCACCGGTGGCTTCAAATTTTTTGCTGTTACCTTCTTTCATGCGTACGTCCAGCAATGAAGACAAACGGCCGCCATAGCGAGATGGAATGCCGCCTTTGTAGAGTTTCGTGTCTTTCACTGCATCGGGGTTGAACACCGAAAAGAAACCCAGGAGGTGAGAAGAATTGTAAACGGGTGCCTCGTCTAACAAAATAAGGTTTTGGCCCACACTACCACCGCGCACATTAAAGCCTGCGGCACCTTCGCCCACGGTGCTTACACCCGGCAATAGTTGTAAACTTCTGAGCAAATCGGCCTCGCCCAAAAAGGACGGTACTTTTTTGATGGTGCTGATGTCCAATTTGTTGGTACTCATTTCCAGGTTTTGCACGTTGGCCTGTTCAATATCGGCCTGAATTATTACTTCCTGCAGTTGCTGGTCATCAGCAGATAGTTCAATATCGAATCGCTCACTTTTGGAGAGGGTAATGGTTTTGGTAACAGACGCATAGCCAACATAACTGTAGTGCAACGTGTAATTGGCAGGCGGCAGCGTGATGGAGTAGAAGCCGTACTCGTTGGTGATGCCACCCGTGCCTGTTTCGGTAATGTAAACGGTTGCGCCAATCAGCGCCTCACCATTGGCAGCATCTTTCATGTAGCCACTGATCGTGAATTTGCCTGCAGGTTGTGCGTATAGCGTGGCGCATGAAGCGAAAACAAAAAGAAATGTAAAAAATCGAAGCATAGAAACTTTTATAGCAATCCGTACATAAAGCGTAAAAACGGTGAAATTGTTTCACCGATTGACGGATTTAATGAAGATTTATTTCACAGATTGGCTTGCCAGACCCGAATGCTTTTTCCGGGTTGGGATATCGAACCAAGCTAGTCTATCGAGAGCTTACTCGTTAGTTCGACCAACAACACAAAATGATGTGTTTAAAACAAAATACCAAACATCAACTTCTTCAATCGGAAAGGCGTGAAATAGTTAATACCCCATAAACAGATGCTCAATCAACAGATAACATCCTGCGCCAGCAAAATAGCCCAGCATGGCAATCAAACTGATGCGTTTGAGGTACCAGATAAAATCGATTTTCTCCATACCCATCACGGCCACACCTGCGGCAGAGCCAATGATTAAAATACTTCCGCCTGTGCCGGCACAATAGGCGAGATATTCCCAAATCAAATGGTCTTGCGGATACATTTCTAAACTGTACATACCCATGCTTGCTGCTACCAGTGGAACGTTATCCACAATGGCCGAGAGCAAGCCAATCATGGTAATGATGATGCGGTTATCGCCCAGTGATTTATCTAAGAACGAAGCAAAATGATGTAAAATCTCCATCGACTCCAACGCACTTACTGCGAGTAAAATACCCAAGAAGAAAAGTACGCTTGATGAATCAATCCGCGAAAGCGCACCAGCAGCGGTATAAGGTTTGCGGGCCGCTTCATCGGCATGAGGATTGATTAATTCCGACACCACCCAAATAACGCCCAAGCCCAACAGCATGCCGATATAAGGTGGCAAGTGCGTGATGGTTTTAAACACGGGAACAAACACCAACGCGCCCACACCTAAAATCAACATTACGGTGCTTCCTTTTATTTTTTCGCCATGCCCATCGGTGTGCAGGTGTGCTGTATCTTTTCGTTCCCCCAGTTCACCTTTCAGCGTAAAGCTTAACCAAATGAGTGGTACCAGCAAGCACATTACGCTGGGTATGAATAGCACCTTGATAATGTTTACCGTGCTGATTTGCCCACCAATCCATAACATGGTGGTGGTAACGTCACCAATGGGTGTCCACGCACCACCAGCGTTGGCCGCGATGATGATCATACCCGCAAAAAACATTCGCATCTCTTTGTTGGGTATAAGTTTGCGGATGAGGGAAATCATCACGATAGAAGTTGTGAGATTATCTAAGATTGACGACAGGAAGAACGTAACAAAGCAAATCAGCCACAATAGCACTTTAGGATTTTTGGTATTGATTCTGTCTGTGATCAATCGGAATCCTTGGTAAGCATCCACTAATTCAACGATGGTCATGGCGCCCATCAAGAAAAACAATATTTCTGAAATGTTGGCGAGGTGATGTGACAGTTCTGTTTTTACGCCTTCAGGATCGCTGGAAAGCGCGTGCAGCGTCCAACAAATGACGCCTGCTAAGAGGGCCGAAGCCGTCTTGTTGATTTTAATGGGATGCTCTAGGGCTATCGCGATGTAGCCGACTACAAATACGATGATTACAATGGATTCCATAAATACGGCTTTGGTGCATGGTAAAGATATGAGAAAATCTGTAACGTAAAATTACCGTTCAATGAATTTTGTGGCAAAAATAATGGTGTGTCGATACTATTTCTTTCGACTATCTTTGACGGGCAAAATTCAAAGGTGGGCGTGCAAGGTATTCAGAATGTGATTTTTGATTTAGGCGGGGTGCTTTTGAATCTAGCAGTAGAAAGAACCTATCTCGCTTTTGCTGAAATCAGCGGCAGACCCGTTTCGCAGATTCAACGCGATGCAGGAAGTTTGCAACTGTTTCTTAATTTTGAGAAAGGATTGATTTCGGCAGAAGACTTTCGCCATCAATTGCGTGACTACCTGCAAACCGCTGCTTCCGACCAAGTTTTGGATGATGCATGGAATGCGATGCTACTGGATTTTCCCCCTGCAAAGGCAATACTGCTGGATCAATTAAAGAATACACATCGCACTTTTCTATTGAGTAACACCAATGTCATTCATTGGCATGCCTTCACCAAAACCATTCGCACTACCGGCATCAATAATTTTGACGGATTATTTGAGCGGGCTTACTATTCGCACCAAATCGGGATGCGCAAACCCGATGGCGAGATTTTTGAATTTGTGCTTACGCAACAAAAACTAAAGCCCCATGAAACACTGTTTATCGATGATAATAAGCAAAATGTAGAAGCTGCCCATCAACTGGGCATCGCTACTGTTCATCTTACTTCACCCGAACAACTTTATTCGATATTTCAATGAGTTCTCAGATAAAACAATACCTGCTCCACTTTTCTTTATTTGCTGTTACGTTTGTAACCACCACGCTTGCCGGGGCGGAATTCACTTTTGGAAAACCAATTATCGCGGTGACCACCGAAGGCGTATTTGTGAATTGGGGCTATACGTGGGCCGACTTCGCTGCGGGGCTTCCATATTCAATTTGCTTTTTATCGATACTAACTGCACATGAGTTTGGGCATTATTTTGTTGCACTTTACTACCGCGTTAAAGTAACCTTGCCATATTACATTCCGTTGCCTCCCGGTTTTATGTTGGGCACCATGGGCGCTTTGATTCGGTTGAAAAGTCCTGTTCGGTCAACGAAGGAAAATTTTGACATTGGCATTGCCGGACCCTTGGCGGGATTTGTGGTAGCAGTAGGATTTCTTTGGTACGGCTACGCTCACCTTCCGCCTGCAGACTACGTTTTTCAGTTTCATCCCGAGTACGAGCAGTATGGAATGGACTATGCAAAATATGTGTACCAACCAGATAACATGCCCAATGGCGTATTAGACATTACGATTGGGCGTAACCTGATGCTCATGTTTTTTGAAAGTTTTGTTGGAGACCCGGCACGCATTCCAAATATGCATGAGATTATGCATTACCCCTTCTTGTTTGCCGGGTACCTCTCGTTGGTGTTTACCTGTTTGAATTTGTTACCAATCGGTCAATTAGATGGCGGCCATGTGCTGTATGGCCTTGTCGGATTCAAAACACATCGAATCATTGCAACAGGTTTCTTCATTTTGTTTTTGTTCTATGCTGGCTTAGGTTTTGTCAACCCATATATGCCTACCAGTGATTTGTTGCTCTATATACCGTTTTTTATTGCTTTTTTGTTTTTTTGTCTCCGTGGTTTAAAATTGCCGCCACGCGATTCGTTTTTGATTGCGCTGGCGATATTCACTTTGCAATATGGGTTAACTTATTGGATGCCAACCCTGCAGGGATATTCCGGTTGGTTGCTATTCGTTTTCATACTGGGCACGTTTGTAGGTGTGCAACACCCGCCTTGCGAAATTGAGGAGCCATTGAGTCGGGGTAGGGTTATCTTGGGTTGGTTGGCGATCGTTATTTTTATCTTGTGCTTTACGCCTAACCCCATCAATGTAACGCAGGTGCTAAAACCAACACCTTAGTTTCCATTCTGCATTTGCAAATCATCTAGCATTTGTACAAGGGCACTCCGTATCAGCTCCGGGTTGGTCCACGGCACAAAGTGATTCATTCCTTCTACCTCCACCAGTGTAACATCCGCTTGGGTCATCATCTTTTTTGCAAAGGCTGCGTTGCCGGGGTCTACCAGTACATCTTTCTTTCCTTGTATGAAAATAGTTTTTGCACGAACATTTTTCCACAACGGTAGCATAGCTTGCAACTCTGGTTTGAGGTGGTAAATCTCATCGTTGCTCGCGCGAATGGATCGGGGCAACATCCACTTGATAAACGGTGTGGCGAGCGGGGCACGAAACCATTCATTTGGCTCCAGGTCTGGGTCAATCGAGCCAGCGACTATCACCAGCCCGTCCACCAAGTCAGGATAGTCCATGGCGATGCGCGCAATAACAGGGCCGCCCAAAGAATGTCCAACCAGAATAATCGGCCGATTTTGTTTTCGTTGTGCCAAAATTGGTGCCATAACGGCCGCCTGCTGCTGTACTGATTTTGAGGCGTAGCCGAAATTTGACTGACCAAAACCGGGTCGGTCTACAGAGATCAGTTGTGCCCTGTTCAGTAGCACCGTGTCAGCCATAAAGTCAATAAACGCACTCAATGAGCCAGGCGACCCATGAAAGAAAACAATAAGTGGCAAATGCGTTTCGCCAACCTGCAGGTAGTTGATTTTCTGTTCGTGCGCAACGTACGTTTGCAGCGTGCCTTTGTATTTCTTGTCGGCAAAAAACTTACGCACTTCGCGCTTGCTCATTCTAAATTGCAAGCAAGAGTCCATTAGTACCAGCAACAATGCAAATACACAAAACGAAATTAACCATGTTGCATAACGCTTGGGTAGCCTCCGCAGTATCACTTGATGTTGAGGGTCTTTTGGTATAAGACGGGATTGTGCAAAACCTCAATGGCTTTTTTTACTTCGTCATCGTACTTGAAACCGACTTCAACCACGCCACGCTCGAGGTAGTATCGCGAGGCAATTTCTTCTTCGAGCAACTTTTTGATTTGATCTTTAAAAAGCAACATATCTTGCTTTCTGCTTTCGCGGACGCGCTGGCGCAGTTGCTCCAACGTAGGTTTTAAGTCGTTGAGGTATTTTTCTTTTTTTGCCATCTCTTCCAACTCTTGCAGCTGCGTATCGAGTTCAGAAGCGTAACTGAGTTTTTTTCCTTTCATCCAAGCAACAAATTCTGCATACTCAGCATCTGATAGGGAAAAGAGCCTAGGTTCTGCAATGGTTTTGTGTTCATGCGCGTATTGTGTAGCGAAATCAAATACAAAGCCATTTGCCAACAATGCACTGGTGATTGATGCCATTTCGCGTGCATCCACTTTTACATCAGGATCAATGCCGCCACCGTCAAAAACTGTGCGGCCATTTTTGGTTTTGAATGCTTGCTTCAACGAATCAGGTACTGGCCCTGCACTGCCATCTGCCCTGCGGTGGGTGTAATCCAGCACCTGAATGCAACGGCCTGATGCCGTATAATACTTAGCTGTGGTGTATTTAACCATTGCATTGTAGGGAAGCGGCTTCGATACTTGCACCAATCCCTTACCAAAAGATTTTTCGCCTATAATCACGGCCCGATCGTAATCTTGCAACGTACCAGCCACAATCTCCGATGCTGAAGCACTGCTGCGGTTGATGAGCACTACAACGGGAATATCCACATCGAACGGAGCCTGCTTGGTCTCATAAGTTTGATTGAACTCTTCAATTTTTCCTTTCGTATCTACAACCTTTTTTCCTTTTGGGATAAAAAGATTGCAAATGTTTACCGCTTCATTTAAAAGGCCGCCACCATTGCTGCGCAAATCCAAGATTACGTGTTTCGCACCTTTTTCCTTTAAAGAGGCCAACGCGTTCTTCACCTCTTTGCCTGCATCTGTGGTAAACTCTGTCAACTGAATAAACCCAATGTCGGTGCCGAGCATGCCTGAATACGGCACATTGCTGATTTTGATTTTTTCGCGTTTGAATTCTAATTCAATCAACTTGTCGTTGCCGAAGCGCTTCACAGTCAGCTTTACCATTGTGTTGGCCTGACCTTTCATTAATTGGCCAGCTTCTTCAACCGTCAGTTTTGCAAGGTCTACATCATTGATTTTGATTACCTCATCGCCAATGCGTAAACCGTTTTTGTAAGCAGGGTAGCTATCGTACACCATCGAGACCACCGTACGTTTATTGAAGGTTCTCGTAAGTGCGCCAATGCCGCCATATTCGCCAGTGTTAATGATGCGAAAGTCTTCAACTTGGTCTTCTGAAAAATAGTTGGTGTAAGGATCCAAGGAGTTGAGCATGGCGTCCACGCCATCGTGCATCATTTTGGTGGGGCTCACCTCATCTACATATAAATCATTAGTTACTTTGAACAGGGAAGCGAAAATTTCCATGTTTCTGGCAATCTCGAAGTAACGGTCGGCCGGAGGGGTGAAAGCAACAATCGTTAAGCCAACGGCAATCGATAAAAACCAATACCTTTTCTTCATCTTCATCGCCTTGCAAGGTACGAAAAAGATTGGCCGATGGTTGAGAATGGCTGAAGTATGTCGTTAATTTGGTCACCTAAAAGCAGCATCGTTTTGGCTTATCTGATTGCCATTGATATTGGCACTACCAGCACAAAGGCACTGGCCGTAGATGCTGCGGGCAATGTGCTGGCGTCTGACCAACGTTTTTATCCAACCCATTTTGGTAGTGGTGGTGAAGCAGAACAAAACCCTGAACAAATTTTTGACGCAGTGGCTGACCTGATACGTTCCATCAATGCGTCTTTATCAGCATTGCAATTGGAAGGATTAGTTTTTAGTGCTGCCATGCACAGTGTAATGGCAGTAGATGAAGCAGGCAACCCACTCACACCGTTGTTGACGTGGGCGGACAAGCGAGCCATAGAGCAGGCAAAATCATTGGCGCCACACGCACTGCTGCTGGCGAAAGCAACCGGCACACCTGTGCACCCAATGTCGCCACTGTGTAAAATAATGTGGTGGCGCCAACACAACCCAACCATTTTTGCGAGCGCATCTAAGTTCATTTCCATTAAAGAGTTTGTGGTTTTTAGGCTGACGGGTCTTTTTCTGGTCGACCATTCGGTTGCTTCTGCTACCGGCTATCTTGATATTCAAAATCGAGTGTGGAGTGCCCGAGCACTCGACTTTATGGAGTTGGACCCCGGTCGCTTGTCGCAGCCGGAATCAGTATATAAGACAGTGGCCTTGACGAAGGCTGCATTAGATGCGTTGCGATTGCCCCAAGCAAAGTTGGTACTCGGTGCGAGCGATGGATGCTGCGCGCAGTTGGGCAGCGGTGCGATGCGCGAAGGCGATTTGGCGATCACCGTTGGCACCAGTGGTGCGGTACGCATGGCATCGCGCTTCCAAGTGGTGCCAGAGAAAGCCCAATTGTTTAACTTTATTTTAGATGATGAGACTTTTGTATTTGGCGGAGCGACCAACAATGGTACCTCTCTTATCAATTGGTTTCAAAAGCTTCACATCAACGCGGCTACTGACCTATCTGCATTTGTTGCAGAAGCGACCACAGTTGCTGCGGGCAGCGAAGGCCTAATGATGTTACCCTATGTGTTGGGCGAGCGTGCACCAATATACAATGCGGAGGCGCGTGGTGCATTTATCGGCATTTCAGTCGCGCACAGCAGGCTTCATTTTCAACGTGCATTGTTGGAAGGAATTTGTTTTGCGCTTAAAGATATTCTAGAAACCATCGCGCAAAACGGCAAACCGATCGACCGAATTTTGTTAAGTGGCGGAATCACCCGTTCTGCGCAGTGGGTGCAAATGTTGTGCAACGTGCTGCAACAAGAACTGCATTGGCACGAACAATCCGATGCATCTGCCATTGGCGCGGCAAAAATTGGCTTTCGTAGTTTGGGTTGGAAATGGAGTGCGACCCCACCCGTTATGCATCGTGTGGAGCCACAAAAAGACTTGGCCCATCTTTATGACCGTCTGTTTTCCAAGTATAAACAGTTGTATCCATCATTGAATAACGTTTCATCTTAATTCAAACCATCAGTCTGCGTCACGAAATGAAACTACTTGTATGCCTTTACTAATCGTTGCTGTTGGTGTGTTGGTGTTGTTGGGATTGATACTCCTGAAAGTAAAACCTATTTATGCGTTGCTTATTGCTGCGGTGGCAGTAGGCCTGCTGCAAGGCCTTACTCCTTTGCGTACACTGCAATCGATTGGCAATGGTATTGTAGATACACTGAAGAGCATTGCGGTGATACTTTGTTTGGGCGCCATGTTGGGTAAAATGATTGAGGTGAGTGGAGCCGCCCAGCAAATTACACACACACTCATTGGCTGGTTTGGGAGGCAGAACTTGCATTGGGCGGTGATGCTTACAGGTTTGGTAGTTGGAATACCACTGTTTTACAATGCTGGTTTTGTGATCCTCATTCCGCTCGTGTTTTCAATCGCTTCGTCAGCAGGCGTGCCGATTTTAAGGGTGGGTATTCCGATGGCCGCTTCCCTATCAGTGACACACGGATTCTTGCCGCCTCATCCCGGGCCCACGGCCATCGCTGCCATTTTTCATGCCGACCTGAATAAGACACTTTTGTATGGGTTGATAGTTACCGTGCCAACGGTTGTCTTGGCTGGGCCAATTTTCTCAAAATCACTTTCGCACATAAAAGTAATAGTTCCAACGCGCGATGGCGGTAAAGGCCATATGGTGATGCCGTCCGTTGCCCTTAGTTTTATTATCGCATTGTTTCCTGTGGGCCTCATCGCAGTGAGTGGTGTAGCGACTTACCTTCTTCCATCGGTTCCGGTTGTGGTTACTGCATTGGGTACACCCACGGTTGCGCTGGCGCTGGCATTGTTGTTGGCTGTTTACTTTTTTGGAGTACGCCAAGGGATGGCTCTTTTGACTATCAGCCGCCAGGTATATTTGTCAATCAAAGATATTGCTTTGATTTTGTTGGTAATTGCCGCTGGTGGTGGGTTTAAGCAAGTGATGATTGACAGTGGCGTGGGCGAGTACATCAAGCAGGTAACTGCCGGAATCGCTTTTTCGCCTTTGGTTTTGGCTTGGGGCATTACCGCCTTGTTACGTGTGTCACTGGGATCTGCAACGGTGGCTGCGCTTACTGCATCTGGCATTGTGCTGCCGCTGGTAGCAACCAGTGGAGTAGCGCCTGAATTGATGGTGCTTGCCGTGGGCGCTGGTAGTTTATTTTTTTCCCATGTTAATGACACGGGCTTCTGGATGTTTAAAGAATATTTTAATTTGTCGCTCAAACAAACCTTTCTGTCATGGACGTTGATGGAAAGTATTGTTTCGGTGGTGGGTTTGGCTGCAGTATTGTTATTAGAAAGAATTATTTAGTCACAGGCTGTCGGGCGGTCAAGACGTCCGTTGCCACAAAAAAATAGAAACATGCAAATAGGTTTAGTAGGGTTAGGTAAAATGGGTTACAACTTGGCCCTTAACTTCAAAAGCAAAGGTTTACAAGTGGTTGCCTTCGATGTAAACAAATCAGCCGCAGACAAAATCGCCAAGGAAGGAGTGGTCACTTTTGGCCAATTGAGCGATATGGCACTGGCCCTCAACGGTCGGAAAGTGATTTGGATAATGGTGCCTGCAGGTAATGTGGTAGATGTGATACTCAACAACTTGAAACAATACCTCAATCCAAATGATATTGTCATTGATGGCGGCAACTCTCACTACAAAGACACACAAACGCGTGCACGGGATCTTGAAAAGATAGGGGTGCACTTGCTCGATTGCGGCACCAGTGGAGGACCAGAGGGAGCACTACGCGGGGTATGTACTATGATTGGAGGCAAGCGCGAGGCGTTTGATTACTGCGAAAAAATCTTCGAGTCCATTTCCGTTAACGATGGCTACCTGTATTGCGGAAAATCGGGAAGTGGTCATTTCACAAAAATGGTGCACAACGGCATTGAATATGGTATGATGCAATCAATTGCTGAGGGGTTAGAGGTGCTGCAAAAGTTTGATTCGGAAATCAATTTAGCGAGTATAAGCAAGGTTTGGAACCATGGCAGTGTGGTGCGTGGCTGGTTGATGGAACTTACTCAACACGCGTTAGAGAAAGACCGAAACTTGGAGTCGATCAAAGGCGTGATGCACAGCAGTGGTGAGGGCAAGTGGACGGTGGAAACAGCGCTGGATATGGGTGTGCCAACACCTGTCATCACCATGGCCTTGCTCATGCGCTATCGCTCTCAGCAAGAAGACACTTTCTCGGGTAAGGTGGTGGCGGCCTTACGAAAAGAGTTTGGTGGCCATCCGGTTGAGCAGAAGTAATTCAAAAAGAAAGTCTTATCCCTTCGTGGCCCTCTCTGACCAGTTTAAGCCTACGGTCAGAAAAAATATTCGATGATAGCGAATCGATCATCTGGGACGGCATGATGATAAAATAACAGTGTAAAAAAATCGCGTTAGACGGTGCTGGTTTGGGGAGGCAAAAGCATTTTTAGTATGGCCGGTCTCACCTCCACACAAAATCGGTCAGTTGGCTCGAATGGTTCACCGTCAATGTGGTAAGCCATTGGTTCGTGAAATTGCAAATCGATTTTCTTTGCCTTTACTATTTCTACAAAAGCAGATTTGTTCAAATTTCCTGTAAACATCTTTTGTCCGAAACCCACAGCTTCTAGGAGGGGTACTTTTTTGATAAAACTAACATCCATCCACTCATCACAAACCGAGGCATGGGGTGCCACGCGCGCATTGTTGCCAAATTGTGAGGAGTTTGCCAGCGCTATGATAAAGGCTTGTCTTGCCTGTACTTGGCCGTCAATAGTTACTTCGGCACCAAATTCTTTGTATGAGAAAAATTCCTTTAATACCAATTTGGTGTAGCCAATGAGGCCGCGCTTTCCATTCTTACCAAACAAACCGGCAATGTGGCCGTCAAATCCAATCCCCGAAACATTTACAGATAGTTTTCCATTTACGGAGAGCGTGTCCATCAGAAATGTTTTTTGTGAGCCGATCAGCTGCAATGCCTTTTTAAAATCAGTTGAGATGCCCAGATGCCGCCCTAAGCCATTGCCCGAACCTTTGGGCAAAATACCCATGGCAACAGAAGAGCCCAATAAGCCCTGCGCCACTTCGTTTACAGTGCCATCGCCACCCACGGCAAACACCACGTCAAACGTTTTTTCTGCTGCCGCACTTCTAGCAAGTTCAATGGCGTGGCCTCTACTTTGCGTAAACTCAATCGAGCATTCTTTGTTGAGCCGAATACACTCGTCAATAATACGACCCTCAAGCTCGGGACGATACCCGCCCCCCGAGAATTTGTTGATGATGAAGAGTAGTTTATTGGTGCTACTCATAAAGCCCAATCTTCAGGTCGTTGGGATTTTGTCGGGTGTCAAACAAGGATGCGATAAAGACTACTTTGTTGGCATCCATTACTTTATAGATGATTTTGAAATTACCGGAAACTAAGTAGCGATATTTAAGTTGCGCAACTAGTGGGTTAAACTCCTGTTGCCCAAGTTCAGGAAAACGTGCTAGCTTTTTTGTTTTTTCAAAGATTTTCAAACGAATGGCTTTTGAAAGTCTGGCTCCACCGGTCTCTTTGTAATACTGACAAATTTCAAACAGCTGAGCCTTGGCAAGAGCGCTCCAAACAACTCTCATGTTACCAGCTTTCAGATTCTTTTTCTAGGTCTTTTTGATTGATGATTCGGCCTTTTCTGTAGTCTTCCATCGATGCTTCCAGCATCGCTTTGTAAGCCTTAGGACTCATGGGTTTTAGATTTCGTTCGTAGGCATCTTTGACGGACGCAGTCTTCAGACTTTCAACTTTTTTTAGAACTGACTTATCTTGGATTTTTGCCAACCATTCGATAAGCTCGACTTTTTTTGCTGCAACGTCCATTGCTTTCAAATTTTGATTACGATTGTAAATTTAGCAATTTCAGCACAATCAACTTTACAATGAACGACCTCCAACCCCGTAAAATTAAATTCAAAGCTTGAGACCGAGCACAGGCTTCTGATGCGCCTCAATAGCATTGATTGCAACAAGGGCGAGCTAGTGAAAAAAAACCACATTCTGTTGCAGTTCACAGGCATGTATGACAAAGAAGGCGAAGAAATCTATGAGCAAGATATTCTCATTATAGCGCTCGACAAGTATGTTGTGTTTTGGAATGAAACGAAAAACGGATGGTACTTTTCCCCACTTAAAGACAAAAATAGCTTTGCTCCTTTTTTGGCGAAGGAGGCGAGTACGATGAAAAGGTTTGTAGCTTTTTCGAATTAACGAATACCTGAAACATTTGAGGCAAGAGTAAGGTTAGAATTGTCAAACTGCTTCCAACCAACTGTCTACTTCTTCAATAACTTCCCCTCAATATAGCTCACCGCCTGCCCGATGGTTTGCATCTTCTCCGCATCATCATCGGGTATTTTTATGTCAAAGGTTTGTTCAAACTCCATTACCAGCTCAGCGTAGTCGAGCGAATCAATGCCTAAGTCTTTTACAAAGCTGGCATCGGGTGTAATCTGCGAATCGGGCACGCCTAATTTTTCGATGAGGATGCTGGTAACTTTTTTTTGTACGTCCGCCATGGGTCTAGGTTAGAATAGTCAAAGCTAAAAAACTTTTTTGAATAAATTAGGCATCTGGCGCTGCGGTGGTGTCCACTAGGTAACAGCCAGATCATCCAAACCGAAGTATGAACTCGGTACCTTCACCCAGCACCGACTTTACCGAGATGTTCCCTTCATGCTGCCGCATAATTTGCCGCGATAGGCTTAAGCCAATGCCCGAGCCAGTCTTTTTGGTAGAGAAGAACGGGATGAAAATTTTCTCTAAGGCTTCTGGCTCAATGCCCGTGCCATTATCTTTTACCGAAATCAACACGTTACCTGTTTCATTCTGATAGGCTGTCATCACAATTTGCCGATCGGTCTTTTCTCCAAACGCTTGTATAGCATTTTTGATGAGGTTGATGAGCACTTGCTCCACTAGCATTTTGTCTGCCATCACCACCATCGTTTCCGGATCGGTGGATACTGAAATACCAATTCCGTTATCGGCTAGTTCTTTTCGATGTAACAACGCTAATTCCTCCAGCAATGGTTTAACCGCCACTTGCATCAGTTTGGGCTTGGGTATGTGCGTTAAACTTCTAAACTCCTTGACAAACTTTATCAACCCCTCGCTGCGTTTGCTAATGGTTTGTACAGACAAGTGCATATCTTCAGCTTCATCTTTCTTTAGCACAACTTCTTCTGAATTCAATTTTTTTCCAAGTTCCTCCTCCACGATACCTGCCAATGAAGAGATAGGCGTTACAGAGTTCATAATCTCATGGGTGAGCACGCGCACCAGGTTTTGCCATGCTTCCATTTCCTTTTCTTCTAGTTCGCTCTGAATGTTGTTCATCGAAATCAGCTTCACTTCTTCACCGCGCAGCGTCAACTCAATGGCGAAAACGGAAAGCTGTACTGTTTCGTCACCTGCTTTTAACCTGACCAACTCACGGCCTCCCGTTTTTAATTTTAAGAAGGCGTCCACCAGTGCATCGCTTGCTTCGCGCAATTCGTTGATGTGCTCCACACGATCTACGCGCAGTAGCCGCTTGGCCGCGTTGTTGATGATTTGAATAGTGCCATCTTTTTTGAACGTGAGAATACCGATGCCCACGTGTTGCACAATGTTTTTGAAAAACTGGTATTCCGAATCTTTTTCTTTGCGTGCCTGCTTTACTTTGTTAAACGCTTCATTCATCTCGCGCTGCACGCGTAGAACGTTTTCATTCTGGCTCGTGGTTTTGAAACTAGTTGTTACTTCATCGAAACGGATTTGGTCGAACAGCGAAGCTTGATTGGCTTGTACGGGCGATTCCACCAGTTTTACCAACTGCATTACTTGGAAACCAATTGCTCCCAGCAAGCCGAACACTAAAATAAAGTTTCGGTCTTTGTCGATGATAACAACGGCAAACGCAAAGATGGTAAACACCAAAATTGCAATGCGTGTAACAATTGGCGAGCGCCAGTTAAATTCCATATTTCTCCATCCTGCGGTAGAGAGATGCGCGTGTCAGGCCCAACTCTTCAGCTGCCTTCGATATATTACCGTTATGCAACTGAATTGCTTTCGTTACCGCAGATTTTTCTACTTCATCTAGATTCAAGCTGTCGTTTACAGGCTCACCCCCTTTTCGACTGAAAAGAAAATCGCTCTCTTGCAGCGTGGCAGAGTCGGCCATAATCAAGGCACGCTCAATGGCATGCTGCAATTCTCGCACGTTGCCGGGCCAAGCATATTTTTTCAGCTTGTTCATCGCCTCGGGTGTGACCGCTAGTACTTCTTTGCGGTACTTCTTTGAGTAGTAGTTCAAAAAGTGGTTGGCCAACAAGGGAATGTCGTCAATGCGTTCGCACAAAGGCGGTATGTTGATTTCCACTGTATTGATCCGATACAATAAGTCTTGGCGGAATCGGCCTTCCTTCACCATCTGATGCAACGGCATGTTGGTGGCGCAAATCAAACGGATGTCTACTTCCATCGGCTGGTTTGCACCAATGCGTGTTACTTGGCGTGATTGGAGTGCCGTGAGTAACTTGCTTTGCAACGCCATGCTCAGGTTTCCAATCTCATCTAAGAAAAGTGTACCGCCATTGGCCAACTCAAAACGCCCCGCGCGGTCTTCGCGCGCATCGGTGAATGAGCCTTTTTTATGGCCAAACAACTCGCTTTCAAAAAGAGTCTCGGTTATCGCACCCATGTCCACCGAAACAAATGAAGCATCTTTGCGCAAAGATTTCTGATGGATGGCTCGGGCCACCAACTCTTTGCCCGTTCCATTTTCCCCTAAAATCAAAATGTTGGCATCTGTCTTTGCTACTTTGTCGATCAACGCAAATGTTTCTTTAATGGCCGCGCTACTGCCAATAATGTCGCGAAAAGGTTGGCTGATTTGTTCTTCCAGCATTTCTTTGGCTTTGCGCAACTTATCCACTTCGTTGTATGACTTCTTCAAGCGAATAGCTGTAGAAATAGTCGCAATCAGTTTTTCATTTTGCCAAGGCTTCAGTACAAAATCAGTGGCACCTTCTTTCAAAGCGCGCACTGCCATCTCCACATCTCCAAAGGCGGTAATCATGATTACCACTGCTTTGGGTTCGCGCTCTTTAATTACTTTTAGCCATTCAAAACCCTCTTTGCCGCTCGTTGTGTCTTTGCTAAAATTCATGTCCAGCAAAATCACATCGTAAGTATCATTGTTAAGCAAAAAAGGAATCTTATTTGGGTTCTTTTCAATAATCACTTGGTGATTGTTCTTTTTGAGGAGCATTTTTGCTGCCAACAGCACGTCCTCGTCATCATCCACCATCAAGATTTTACCGCCTTCGTTCACTGGTTTAGGTTTAAGCGTGAAATTATAGTAAAAATTGTGCCATCTGCAATACTGTCCGAAAATGCAGTTTTTGGTGTGGCATTAGTTCTCTTTCGTACAAAGATGTTCAAAATTGAACAGAGATGGAAACGCAACCTCACTGTCGAATTTTGCATTTCTGCTTTCAGTTGCGTTACCCAGTCTCAATACTCAAATCAGATGACGTTTGGTGAGCCTTTTATCCATAAAATCCAATAGTGCACGAACCTGTAAGAGGATTCTTTTGGCAGAGAGATTTTTATATTTTAGTGCGGAAAGGAAATCGTAATTACAATTATTTTGTAGTCCGTGGAAGAATTTCGAACAAGTATTTTTGAGAAAACAAAAGAAAAAATTCTTAAACGTTTGATGTTTAACATTTCAATTTTCGGGGCAATTGCAGGAATTTGGGCACTTTACTTCGGGGGATTCCCGCTCGTAGGCGTTAAAACTGCAATTACATTTTCATTGGCATTGCTTGGGTTTAAAATTTATGAAGACAAGTATATGGGCATCACAGCCTACGGAGAACGAAAGGCCAAACTTGTTATCGCTGAAGAGTATATCGAGATCAGGGACGTAAGGATACCCTATTCAGAACTTACAAACTTGGCGATATTCGTAGAGGAGTATCTCGGTATGCCGAGAGAAATTTTCGGAGTTCACCACGGTGGAAATAATTATATTGAATTTGAACGAAAAGGAAAGTCAGTCTCAATTCAATTCGTGATTAAGAATAAACAAGATTTTGAAAGGGTGTGCAGATTAGTCGATAAAATCGAAAGAAATCCTCATTTGCAAAGGAGTCTTAAGTACTTACCATTTAATCCCTAGGTAGTGCTTTGCGGCTTGTTGGGGTTATTTTATTGTCTATATACCGAATTCAAACTCTATACACTAAAATAGCTATTGCGTAATTTGGGTTAAAACAAGCGCAGAGTCCGCTAGCTGACTAAAAAAGCTCGTCTGCGCTTGTGTAACTACAGACGCGAATAAAATCAAAATAGAAATTGACGTTCTAAGTCGAAACATCACCAACCCAACCCATAATCCTCTCCATGATTACTACTACCACCCCAAAACGTACCATTCGCCCAGTCAAACCAAATGGCGTTGATGGGGCCACTGGTGCGGTCTTGGTAGCTGATTTTGTAACCCATGCGGCCTAAGTCTTTACGCACCCAAGCTGGCATGGCGCTGTTCAGAGTAAGGCCACCCGGCACTTTCTCGTGGTCGCCAAAGCTGCTGTACATCTGTTGCGTTTTAAAGCTGGGTGCCTCGCATGCTTCTTGCACCGTCATCCCGAACTCCACTACGTTCAAAAAGAATTGTAATAGCAATTGGTCTTGCTCATCGCCCGCTTGTTTTGCAAACGACAAAAAAGGTTTTCCGTCTTTGAGCGCAAGTGTAGGTGTAAGCGTTACACGCGGACGTTTGCCCGGCTCTACTACGTTAAACGGATTTTCTTTGGCATCCAGCACAAATGATTGCATCCGTTGGCTCAACCCAACGCCTGTATTGCCGGCAATGCACGCGGGTACCCAGCCACCACTGGGTGTAATCGACACCACCCAACCTTCTTTGTCTGCCGCCTCTACAGAAGTAGTACCGGCTGTAAATGCTTCTAGAAATTTTTCATCCAACGGATTCGAAATTTGAAAATTACTCGCTTGCGAGTTGCCCCAGCCCTTTAATAATTCGGTGTACGGATTCTGCTTGCCTTCAATTGGGTATGGGTCACCGGGTGCAGCCTTGGTGTCGTTACGTTCGGTGTTGATTAACTTCATTCGCTCTTTGGCGTACTCTTTCGACAACAAACCCTTCATTGGCTCTTCGGGCGCAAAGGCCGGATCGCCATAATAAAAATCGCGATCGGCAAAGGCTAAATTCATGGCCTGATAGACCGTGTGGATGTACCGCGTAGAATTGTAACCCATGCTCTTCAAATCATAATTGTCTAAAATGTTCAGCGTCTGCAAAAATGCAGGACCTTGCGTCCATTGCTGGAGTTTGTATACTTCAATGCCACGATAGTTGGTTGAAAGCGGTTCTTCTATTTTTACTTTCCAGTTGGCGAGGTCTTGTTCGGTAATCAACCCACCTTGCTCTTGCGTGCCGCGGGCAATTTCCTTGGCAATGTCGCCTTTATAAAATCGATCGTACGCAGCATAGATGGCAGCCTTGCGGTCTTTACCTTTTTTCAATGCTTGTTGCTCGGCCTCCACTAACTTCTGCAACGTTGCCAATAAATCTTTTTGCACAAACACTTCCCCTGCATTGGGTGCTTCGCGCTTCTCACCCAGGTGCGGAAGAAAAACTATTTTCGAATACGGCCATTGTTTGATTTGGTCTTTCGCACGTTCAATCGAATTTGCCGTCTGTGCCTCTATTGGGTAACCTTCTGCCAGCTGCATGGCAGGCGCCAACACTTCTTTCAAACTCATGGTGCCGTACTCTGCCAACATCGTCATCAAGCCACCGGGGGTGCCGGGTGTTACTGCGGCCAGCGGACCAAATTCGGGCGGATATTTCATGCCTTTGCCTTTGAAAAAATCTGCCGTTGCTCCTGTGGGTGCTACGCCTAATGCATTGATGGCAATTACTTTTTTTGTTTTCGGATTGTAGATCAATGCTTGCGTTTCTCCGCCCCAACTCAGCACATCCCACATGGTGCAGGTAGCGGCCAACATGGCGCAGGAAGCATCGATCGCGTTGCCACCTTTGGTAAAAATCATCGCCCCAGCGGTGGCTGCCAATGGCTTGCCCGTAATGGCCATCCAATGCCTGCCGTGTAGAGGAGGTTTTTGTGTGTTGACGGGCAAGTTGTTGAACGATTGCGCCCAACCAAAAATTGGTAAACAGCAAGCGATCAAGAGATTACGAGTTTTCATAGGGGAAGAGTTTTCAGGTTTAAGCCAAATAAGGAAATGACTTACTATCAAAATTAAGTTAAATTTACTTTTACTTCTGCAACCTTTACACCAACGGAACATGCACCCAAACGAACAGCTCATCCACCGATTCTATTCGGCATTTGCCCAGCGCGACTGGAAGACCATGCAGGCATGTTATCATGACGATGTTTTGTTCAATGATGCAGCTTTTGCAAACTTAAAAGGGAAACAAGCCAAAGCCATGTGGCACATGTTGTGTGAAAACGCTCGGGATTTTTCTTTGGAATTCGATCACGTGAAAGCCAATGAAAACATCGGTTCTTGCCATTGGGAGGCACATTACAAATTTTCGAAAACAGGCAGAAGCGTGCACAATAAAATAGAAGCGTCCTTTGAATTCAAAGACGGCCTGATTTACCGCCACACCGATACGTTTGATTTTTGGCGTTGGAGCCGCATGGCGTTGGGCACACCTGGCATATTACTGGGCTGGTCAGCTTTCCTGCAAAACAAAGTGAAAGCCACCGCTATGAACGGACTAGAAAAATTTATTGAGAAAAATCCTCAATACAAGTAACTCGACAGTTTTAAACATAAACCATAAAACTACATGCTGAGTGATCGGGTTCGAATGAACTCATCCTTCACCAAGAGTATTGTTGGCAGCAAGCGTAAAGGACGAAATCACAACGCCAAAGACGGACAACATGGGAAAAAAAATCGTATTTTAACCGACTAAAATTTTAATTGAACCAAGTGGCTGAAAAAGAAGCAAAGGCAAGAATTAAGATTAACAAATTGCTTGAAGAAGCAGGCTGGCGTTTCTTTGACATGGACAAAGATAAAGCGACCATTAAACTTGAATCTTCCATCAAAATGGACGATTTGGGAGAAGACTTTGAAAATTCTAAAAACGGCTTTATTGATTTTTTGCTGATTGACGAAAACCAAAATCCTGTATTGGTTTTAGAAGCTAAAAAAGAAAGCTTAAATCCGCTTGTTGGAAAAGAGCAAGCAAGAAATTACGCCAAATCGCAAAAAGTAAAGTTTGTAATTCTATCCAACGGAACACTGCATTACTTATGGAACATTGAAACTGGAAATCCTGAACAAATTCAAGTTTTCCCGACACTGGAATCCATCAAACAATATTATGAGTTCAATCCCTACCCAAGCAAATTAGTAAGCGAAGAGGTAAATGCCGACTATGTTGTATTGACTCAACTTCCAAACTACAAACAAATTCCAGAATTTCAGGACGAACAGAAAAAGAAAGATTTAATCTTCAATTTAAAACTTCGTTTTTTAAGATATTACCAAGTTGAAGCCATACATGCCGTTCAGAAAGCAGTAAGCGAAGGCAAAAAACGTTTCTTGCTCGAAATGGCCACAGGAACTGGCAAAACGCTAACATCTGCTGCCATCATCAAATTGTTTTATAGAACGGGTAACGCAAGACGGGTTTTGTTTTTGGTTGACCGTTTGGAATTGGAAGAACAAGCAAGAAAAGACTTTACCAATTATCTGAAAAACGACCTTACAACAGTTGTTTACAAGGAGAAACGAAATGACTGGAGAAAAGCGGAAATAGTTGTTACAACCATTCAGTCGTTGATGGCAAATAACAAATACAAAAAACTGTTTTCACCGACTGACTTTGATTTAATCATTTCAGACGAATCGCACCGACTTTTAGGAGGCGGAAATAGCCGAGCATTATTTGAATATTTCTTGGGCTACAAATTAGGTCTGACAGCCACACCAAAGGACTATTTAAAACATCTTGACACAGA
The DNA here is from genome assembly GCA_046094265.1 of Cytophagales bacterium. Classification (GTDB taxonomy): domain Bacteria; phylum Bacteroidota; class Bacteroidia; order Cytophagales; family Cyclobacteriaceae; genus ELB16-189. The sequence goes on along the minus strand of JBJTHA010000364.1, from coordinate 779 downwards.
AAATATTGACGACCCTAGAGAATTAGAACGAAGAATGTTGCTTGACACTTACACAACCTTTGGTTGTGAGAGTGGCATTCCAACGTATCGTTATACGCTTGTAGACGGTGCAAAAGACGGCTATTTGCGACAGCCAATTGTGGTGGATGCAAGAACTGATGTAACCACCAAACTACTTTCTGCGCAAGGTTATGGCGTAATGGTTACAGTTTCCACCAGCGAACAAGAAGATGTTTTGGAAGAAGTGAAGTACAAGCAAAATCACTTTGAACGGAAATTTTTCAGTGACGAAACCAACCGAGTGTTTTGCAAAACATTTATTGAAAACGGACTGAAAGACCCAATTAACGGAGAGTTTGGAAAGAGTTTGGTTTTTGCAGTTTCGCAAAATCACGCTGCAAAATTGGCCCAATTGCTCAATGAGTATGCACATCACTATTTCCCTGGCAAGTATCAAAGCAATTTTGCCGTTCAGGTAACTTCCAATGTGCAGAACAGTCAGCAAATGACCGTTGATTACAGCAACGACAAACTATTGGGCTTTAGCAATTTTGCCAAAGGCAATGAACTATTGGAATCATACAAAACCAGTAAAGCAAGGGTTTGTGTTACCGTTGGAATGATGACAACAGGTTGGGATTGCCCCAACATTTTGAATTTGGCTTTGATGCGACCTGTTTTTTCGCCAACTGAATTTATTCAGATAAAAGGACGTGGAACCCGTGTTCACACCTTTGAACATAAATTCAAAGATGAATTAGGAGAAGAAGAAACCATTT
>JBJTHA010000363.1:0-16148 GCA_046094265.1 Cytophagales bacterium | reverse complement strand
CTATAATACGAGTACCTTTTTTAATGGAGGTAGTGGTGAACAATCCTTTGCCCGCTCCCGGCAACGTTGATCTTTTAACCACGAGATATTTTTCGAGAAACGCCACGGTGACTAAGTGATTTGCGAAGGTTGATTTTTCATTTTCTTACTTCCATAAAAAAAACATCCTGACCTAGTAAAGGATCAGGATGTTGTAAAAACCTGTTAGTCGAAATTACTTGATGATAACATCAACACCCGATGGTAACTCAAGCTTCATCAATGCATCGATTGTTTTCGTACTGCTAGAGTAAATATCTACTACTCGTTTGTACGTACACAATTGAAATTGTTCGCGTGCCTTTTTATTTACGTGTGGCGAACGCAATACAGTAAACTTTTCTTTTTCTGTAGGTAACGGGATAGGTCCGCTCACCACCGCGCCCGTTGCCTTTACAGCACGTACGATTTTCTCGGAAGACTTGTCGACCAGGTTGTGATCGTACGATTTCAATTTGATTCTTATTTTTTGGCTCATATCTAAACGTCTTTTAGATTTTATTTGGCGGTAGCTAATGCAGCTCCTTTTACTTCTTCAATTACTTTGTCAGCTAAGTTTTTCGGCACAGGTGCATAGTGAGAGAATGTTAAATTAGCGGATGCACGACCAGATGTTAGGGTCCGTAAATCAGTAATGTAACCAAACAATTCTTTCAACGGCACATCGGCCTTAATTACTTGCGCACCACCGCGGGTGTCCATTCCTTTCATAATTCCTCTTCTGCGGTTCAGGTCGCCTGTTACGGCACCGGTATATTCATCGGGCGAAATTACTTCCACACCCATGATTGGCTCCAACAGTTGAGGGGCGCACTTGCTTGCGGCTTCCTTAAAGCCGATACGGGCCGCCAATTCAAACGACAGTGAATCAGAGTCTACGTCATGATATGAACCATGAAACAAGCGCACTTTCATTGAATCAATCGGGTAGCCTGCCAACGGCCCATTCACCATTGCTGAATCAAACCCTTTTTGTACTGCGGGGATGAATTCGCGAGGGATAACACCACCTACGATGTCGTTTACAAATTCCAACCCTGGCTTATCTTCTGGTCGCAGTTCACGCGGTCCGATTTCAAATACGATATCGGCAAACTTACCACGACCGCCCGTTTGTTTCTTATAAACTTCCTTATGCTCAACATTTTTCGTCAACGCCTCTTTGTACGCTACTTGAGGAGCACCTTGGTTGATCTCCACTTTAAATTCGCGCTTCAAGCGGTCGATGATGATCTCCAAGTGCAATTCTCCCATTCCGCGCAAAATGGTTTGACCCGTTTCTTGATCCGTGTTAACGCGCAACGTAGGATCTTCTTCTACCAATTTCGCGATGGCCATGCCTAACTTGTCAGCATCCGCTTGCTTCTTAGGCTCAATGGCATACCCAATTACCGGCTCAGGGAAAATCATAGACTCCAATACGACTGGGCGTTTCTCATCGCACAACGTGTCGCCAGTCTTAATGTCTTTGAAACCTACTACCGCACCAATGTCACCTGCCTGCAACCGCTCGATTTGGTTTTGCTTGTTGGCATGCATTTGGAATACGCGTGAGATACGCTCTTTTGCATCCGAACGTGTATTTTTAATATACGAACCCGACTCCAATACACCCGAATAAGCACGAACAAAACACAGGCGACCAACAAATGGGTCAGTGGCAATTTTGAATGCCAACCCTACAAATGGCTCGCTCTCGCTAGGACGAATTTCAACTTCGCTGTTATCGTCAGGGTTAGTGCCGATAATCACATCTTTATCCAATGGTGAAGGCAACAATTCCATCACATAGTCGAGCATGGTTTGCACGCCTTTGTTCTTGAAGGATGAGCCGCACACCATGGGTACAATCTTCATGTCAATAACAGCCTTACGCAAAGCTGTCAAAATCTCGGCTTCGGTGATGGAGTTGGGATCTTCAAAAAACTTTTCAATCAACGTCTCATCGTACTCTGCAACCGCCTCCAGTAACTTCTCGCGGTATTCGTGTGCCTCCGCTTTCATATCCTCTGGAATTGGCACCACTTGGTAGGTCATACCCTTGTCGTGCTCATTCCAAATAATGCCTCGGTTGTTGATCAAATCAACCACGCCTTTAAAATTATCTTCAGCACCAATTGGCAGCTGCAACGCTACTGCCTTGCTGCCTAATTTTTCCTTCACTTGGTTACAGACACCTAAGAAGTCCGCGCCAGAACGATCCATCTTGTTAACGAAACCGATGCGAGCAACTTTGTAGTTATCCGCCAAGCGCCAGTTGGTTTCTGATTGGGGCTCCACGCCATCAACAGAGCTGAACAAAAACACCAAACCGTCCAATACACGCAACGAGCGATTTACCTCTACGGTAAAGTCAACGTGACCGGGTGTATCAATGATATTCACGTGATAGTCGTTGTTTCTATACTTCCAATGTACAGTGGTGGCCGCAGAAGTAATCGTGATACCGCGTTCTTGTTCTTGCGCCATCCAGTCCATAGTGGCGGCACCTTCGTGTACCTCACCAATCTTATGGTTTACACCGGCATAATACAAAATGCGCTCGGTAGTAGTGGTCTTACCGGCATCAATGTGCGCAGCAATTCCTATGTTTCTTGTAAATTTAAGATCTCTTGCCATTGCAATGGTCCTGATTAAAATCTGAAATGTGAAAAGGCCTTGTTGGCTTCGGCCATGCGGTGCGTATCGTCTTTCTTTTTGATGGCAGCACCTTCACCCTTTGAAGCAGCCAAGATTTCGCTGGCCAATTTGTCCTTCATGGTTTTTTCACCACGGGCACGTGCGTACTCAATTAACCACTTGATACTCAAATTGATTTTGCGCTCTGGGCGGATTTCAACCGGCACTTGGAAAGTGGCACCACCTACCCTGCGGCTCTTCACTTCTACGGCCGGCATCACATTGTTCATGGCACGCTTCCAAACTTCCAAACCGTTTTCGCCACCCGCTTTTTTTTCTACTTGCTCAATTGCATCGTAGAAAATGCCGTAGGCCACGCTTTTCTTACCATCGTGCATCATGTAGTTCACGAACTTGGTCACTAGCGTATCTTGAAACTTGGGATCAGGAAGAAGGTATCTTTTCTTGGGTTTTGCCTTTCTCATGAGTTGCTATCTTTTTTACTTGGTTCTGTTATTTCTTTCCTTTCGCTGGGGCAGCACCTTTAGCTGCTGGGGCGGCTGCACCGGCTTTCGGACGCTTTGCACCATATTTTGAACGGCTTTGCTTGCGGCCATTTACACCTGCCGTATCCAAGGCACCACGGATAATGTGGTAACGAACACCTGGTAAATCTTTCACACGGCCTCCGCGCACTAATACAATAGAATGCTCTTGCAAGTTGTGGCCTTCGCCCATGATATAGGCGTTTACCTCCTTCTGGTTGGTCAAGCGCACGCGAGCTACTTTGCGCATGGCCGAATTTGGTTTTTTAGGTGTGGTTGTGTACACACGTGTGCAAACGCCCCTGCGTTGTGGGGACGAATCTAATGCGGGAGATTTTGACTTGAATGTCAACTTTTCCCGTCCTTTTCTCACAAGTTGCTGAATGGTAGGCATTTATGTTTTATTTTTTTACCTCTTAAAATAAGGACTGCAAAGGTATTATAAAACCGCAAACCTGCAAAAGTTGGTTGAAATCAATTTTTCGTTAACGCGTTCTCAACAGGCGATCCAAAGTGAATAAAAAGGCAAGAAGTAGCGGTCATTTTCAATTCTAAAAATTACCACAATGTATGGACTTTTTTTGACCGTGAAAGAAAATCAAAAACGATCTCTTTTGACTAACCCGTTGAAGATATGCGTTTGAACAGTCCCAATAGTCTGTTGGACTAACGTTGAAGTTATCATTTTTCACTTGGCTGTTAGCACTCTCCAATGTCGCTACACCCAACTGATAATCTTTCTCAGAGACGTGTGCCGGTCGCAGTGGGGTTGCTGGTAATTGTGAAGTTGAAATAGTTGTTGCGAGCGCAAAAAGTGCGAAGAGGAAAATTCTTGAAATTTTCATAGATCGTTTATTTTTTTTCACAATGACTATATAGAAAGTATGCTGAATTTGTATTAAGGCTGAAGTTCGCGCTGACTTCGGCACGAAACAAAAAAGCAAGCATCTCGCTGAAGGAAAGTGGTGGATAGGCCTTGACTTTACCTCAAAATCTTCATTTCACGCATTGCAAACGTGTGTATAAAACAATCGTATATTTGTCATCGTTTTTGACTTTTCTAAAAATATTAACCATAAAGCTTTATGATCATCGGAGTACCCAAAGAAATCAAAAATAATGAAAACCGTGTGGCGCTCACTCCTGCTGGGGCACAAGAACTAACCAAACGTGGGCACACGGTATACGTGCAAACCAAGGCGGGCGAAGGAAGCGGCTTCAGCGATGCCGAATACACCAGTGCAGGCGCCAAACTGTTGCTCACGGCAACGGAAATATTTGGTAGTGCTGAAATGATCATGAAAGTGAAGGAACCGATTGAACAAGAATACACACTCATCAGAAAAGACCAGTTGGTTTTTACTTACTTCCACTTTGCTTCGTACGAGCCATTGGTGCACGCCATGGTAAAAACCGGTTCGGTGTGCTTGGCTTACGAAACCGTGGAGCGTGTGGACGGTAGCTTGCCTTTGCTTGTACCCATGAGTGAAGTGGCTGGCCGTATGGCGATACAAGAAGGCGCAAAATACTTGGAGAAGCCATTGAAAGGCCGCGGTATATTGCTGGGTGGTGTGCCTGGTGTGATGCCCGCAAAAGTATTGATTTTAGGTGGCGGTGTAGTGGGTACAAATGCCGCAAAGATGGCTGCTGGCATGGGGGCCGATGTGATCATCAGTGATGTAAACATTAACCGCCTTCGCTATTTAGATGATGTGATGCCAAAGAATGTGCGCACGGTAGTTTCGAACGATTATATGCTACGCGACTTAGTAAAGACCCATGACTTAATTGTGGGTGGCGTGTTGATACCGGGCGCGAAAGCACCGAAACTGATTACGCGCGACATGTTAAAGACGATGCGACCTGGAACTGTATTGGTAGACGTAGCCGTTGACCAAGGCGGGTGCATTGAAACATGCAGACCTACCACGCATGAAGACCCTACTTACATTATTGACGATGTGGTGCACTACTGCGTGGCAAATATGCCTGGCGCTGTGCCGTACACATCTACGTTGGCATTGACCAACGCCACGTTGCCTTATGCGATTAAACTTGCTACACAAGGTTGGAAAAAAGCTTGTGCGGAGAATGCTGACTTGAAAAAAGGATTGAATGTGATCAACGGAAAAATTGTTTACAAAGCTGTATCGGATGCATTCAACCAGCCCTACAGTGATGTGAAGGAGTTTTTGAATTGATTTATCACCACTAAGACACCAAGGCACTAAGAATTTCTTGGTGCCTTTTTTATTCGATACAAAATATGAGAAGTTGTATTTTCTGTCTAGCGATACTTTTCAGTTGCACCAATTCACTTCAAAAGGAAAGTAAGAACCACAAAAAAAATTACACGCCCGAAAAAGACGTAATCGAAAAATACGTAACCAATGGCGCACATCGGTATCATTATTTTTCTCCAGAATGGCAACAGTACTTGGATTCTGCTATGGAAGAGAATCCGAATATCGCCTACGTGTATCAGCAAAAAGCTATGCCGCTATTTAAAATGCGGAAATATGAAGCTGGCTTGCCGTATTTGGACAGAGCTGTTGAATTAGATTCCACGAAATACATCGACTATAGGGCTTTCATGAAATGTATTTTTTCAAAAAGCTATTCAGATGCAATTGCTGATTTTAAGAAAGCGAAGCACATAAAAGGCGCAAATGGGTATGTCATGGACCATTCATACGATTTTTATATGGGGCTGAGCTATCTTCAACTCAATAAATTTGACAGCGCTGTGCATTACTTTGAAAAAAGTATTGATAACGTTAGAAAGCAAAATGGCGAAAGTTGGGTTCACTATCTAGACTTATTTCATTTAGGGGTTGCCTACATGGAAATCAAAAATCATCCTGAAGCAATAACTCAATTTAATAAATCGTTGGGGATTTATTCCACGTTTTCTGATGCCGAATATTATAAATCTATAAGCTTGGCAAGGTTAGGTAAACAGAACGAAGCAGAGGCATTATTTAAAAAAGCTCATGAAGATTTTAGAAAGGGTTATACCATTAATGAAGACAATGCATTTTACGAAAAATATCCATACCAGTTATTTGACTGGTATTTTCCAAAAAACTGAAATCAATCAACTACTCGAATTTTGGGAAGGATTCCAAAAACACCGCTTCCTCCCCCGTCTCTGCCGCCTCGCAGCAAAAGTGAACCATGCCATTGGTAACGGCAATGTACTTAGCATGAACGGTCATGTTGTAAACGGCTACTTGATTAAACGCTTTTTGCGTGAGCTTGATCGCGGGCGACTTGCATTCAATCAGCATCCAAGGCTTACCCTCGCGGTTGAAAACCAAAATGTCTGAACGCTTTTGCAATTGGTTGTAGGTGAGGCTTCCTTCAATGCGGAAAAGTGATTTTGGGTACTTCAACTCTTGAATCAAGTACTGGATAAAGTGCTGTCGTACCCACTCTTCAGGCGTCAGCACCAAATACTTTTTTCGAATCCCATCGAAAATCCATATTTTGCCTTGCTCTTTTTTTAGTGCTGGTTTGATTTCGGGTAAATTGAGCTTGTGCACAGCCGAAAGGTAGCTGAAAACAAGGGCTTGTAAAAAACTTATAACCATGAAGACTAAAAAGGAAATTGTAGAAAACTGGCTGCCACGCTACACGGGTGTGAAGCTTGAGGATTTTGGCCGCTACATACTGCTCACCAACTTTTCAAATTACGTGCGCAAGTTTGCGGAATGGCACAACGTGCCCGTAGTGGGCGAAGACAAGGCCATGCTATCGGCCACTGCGGAAGGAATCACCATTATCAACTTCGGCATGGGCAGCCCCAATGCTGCTACCATTATGGACTGTTTAACAGCTGTGCATCCCAAAGCGGTTGTTTTTCTTGGCAAATGCGGTGGCCTCAAGGCTAAGAATGACATTGGAGACTTTATTCTACCCATTGCAGCCATTCGTGGTGAAGGTACCAGCAACGATTACTTTCCACCCGAAGTGCCTTCGCTGCCAGCCTTCGCATTGCAAAAAGCAATCTCCACCACCATTCGCGATTACAACCAAGATTACTGGACGGGCACAGTATACACCACCAACCGCAGGGTGTGGGAGTGGGATGAGGATTTTAAGAACTACTTAATAAAAATACGGGCCATGGCTATTGACATGGAAACTGCCACTGTCTTCTCCACTGCCTTCTACAACGAAATTCCCACTGGCGCTTTGTTATTGGTGTCTGACCAACCGATGACACCTGATGGCGTGAAAACAGATGTGAGCGATCGCGTAGTTACGACTAACTATGTTGACCTCCACATCAAAATCGGCATCGACTCGCTGAAGCAACTCATCAACAAAGGGATGACGGTGAAGCATTTGCAGTACTAGACACTGGATGCTGGATTCTAGTTGCTAGTATCTAGCATCTATCTGTCTACACAAAGAACTTCGTTACCCCTGGTACAGCCACTTTATAGTTCCCATCTGCATCTGGTAGGGTAAGCGGCATTGCATCAAAATCAAACGAGGTAGGCATGATGTTGAGTCCGGAATTCAGCGCTTTGTCCCAGTCAACCACTTCGCCACTATACGTGGCCATGCGGCCCAATATCGCAGTCATGGTGCTCTTCGCTCCATTTTCGGTATCAGCAAATTTATATTCACCCTTGGCAATGGCGGCAAACAATTCATCGTGCTCAGTTTGGTACGGGTTGTTCTCTTTCGCCTTATCGAATTGATATGTCACATTACCCTTGCGGTCGCGGATGTTGGCATCACCACAAAAAATTGTGCCCTTCGTACCGATCAGTTGTTCATCTACTTTACTGTATGTGCCCTTGATGTGGCGGCACTGGCTATTTAATACTGTGCCATCCGCATATTGAAATTCTACAAAATGATGGTCGAAGATTTCGCCAAACTCTTTTCCTTTGCGCACTTCGCGCCCACCCATGCCTTGCGCTTTTACAGGATACGAACCCTTGAACCAATTCACCACATCGATGTTGTGAATATGTTGTTCTACAATGTGGTCTCCACACAGCCAGTTGAAGTAATACCAATTTCTCATTTGGTATTCCATTTCGGTTTGGTTGTATTTGCGCGGATTTACCCAAACACCTTCGCTGTTCCACCACGCTTGCGCGGATACAATTTCACCAATCGCACCTTCTTTCAGTTTTTTATACAACTCCCGATACGAGTTTTGATAATGGCGTTGCAATCCCACCACCACGTTTAGCTTTTTTTGCTTTGCCACTACGGCCGCATCCAACACACGCTTGATTCCTGCCGGGTCAGTGGCAACAGGTTTTTCCATAAACACGTGCTTGCCTTTGTTAATGGCTTCTTCAAAATGAATAGGCCTAAACCCGGGTGGCGTAGTCAGAATTACCACATCGGCCAACGCAATTGCTTTTTTATACCCGTCAAAACCAACAAACTTATTGGACTCGGGCACGGCAATTTTGTCTTTGATGTTTCCGGTTGCCCCCGACCAATCACTTAAATCATCTGCCATCAAATTTTTATAACAATCGTCTAACCTGTCGCGGAACGCATCGGCCATCGCCACTAACTTCACATTTTGTTTGGTAAGCAAAGCCTGCATGGCTGCGCCTGTGCCGCGGCCTCCGCAACCCACCAACGCAACTTTTATTGCATCGTCCACAGAAGATTGAAACTGCGCTTGCGAAGCCAATGGTATGGCGAGAAGCGATGAGGCAATTAGAGAAGTTTGTTTTACAAATTGTCTGCGTGTAGTGGTTTTGGATTTCATAGCGAGATGATATTAGGTTTTAAATGCTTGCACAAGTTTCTAAATCAGAGATTCTTCGGTCGTGCCTCTCTCAGAATGGCGTCTACATTTACTTTAAATATAACGCAAAAAACTTTTCAATTTCCGCTTTGCTCGGTTGCTCTAACGGCCGAACTACTCGAAAGCCCACAAACATTCCATCGGTGAGCCACCATTTGCTTTTTGGAATTTGTGGGTCACGTTTATTCCAATCGGGGGAGGAAGCAATGCGGTTAGAGCAACGCAACTCAATTGCTTTGTCTAAGTATGAAGCTCCACGAACCGTTTTCGGATACTTTGATGTCGGCTGGTTTACCGGGTCTTTAAATGAAATCTTATTTAGGTATGCGGGGTCGTATTGGTCGAGCGTCCATTCGCTGAGGTTGCCGAGCATATCGTACAAACCAAATGCGTTGGGTTTCTTTTCGCCTACGTGGTGAAATTTTGCGTTGCTATTTTCTTGAAAATATCCATGTTCAATCAAGGCTTTAGAATCGATAGCTGAAGTGTTGGCCTTGCACGCATACTCCCACTCGGCCTCCGTGGGCAATCGAAAAAAAATGCCGGTTTTGGAATACAGCCATTTGCAGTACATCAAAGCGGCTTGCTGGCTCATGCTGTTGGTGGGATGGCTAGCATCGCGCCCCATGCCCCAAGTCAAATCAATGTATTGAGGAGTTGCCCGGGTGATCCCATCCAAATTTTTTCCTTGCGGTAGTTGAGCATCTTTAAAATAGGCATCCCACTCTGCAAAGGTCACTTCCTTCGCTCCCATCCAAAACGCAGACACTTCAATTTCTTTTACCGGGCTTTCGTCATTATCGGCCATCATACTTTTACTGCCCATTTCAAATTTTCCGGCCGGTACCGCCACCATCTCAAACTTAGCCGCTGAGCCTCCAATACTTTGTGTATAGTTCTTAAAGTCCTGCGCTACAGTTAAAGCATGCACCGACATCAAAATCCAAAAAAGGTATTTCATCGATTTTAGTTTTGAGAACGTACGCGCAGGGTATAGCCGAGCAACACACCGAAGGAGTAATATCGAGCTGTGGTAGTTTGTTTTTGCCCCAATAAGAAAGTACTTTCCGTGGGCTGGTCAAAGTTGGCAAACTGCCGAATGGCTCCGTCATCTGCCCAAGAATAAGTTAATCCCAGACTCAAGTCACGCCTTTCTTGGTTCAGCGTAAACCCAAACACCATGTGGTAAATATCCCATGATGAAATATCAAGGTTCAAAGAGTTATCATTTAACGTGCGCCTGCCCCTGGCTACTGCCCGGTCGTCAAAGGTTTTGTCGAAGTAGGAACGGTTAGTTCTAAAGCCACCGCTAATACTCACGCGGTTGCTTACTGTTCTCTCAACACCCATCGCCCAATTGAAAACAGATTTGTTAGAGGCATTGACTTGCAAAAATTTCTGTCCGTCCGCCTGCAAGTTTGACGGCCGCTTAAATGTATTGTCTGCTGGGTTCATAATGTTGTATAACGCCACGCTGCCAAACCATTCCGCAGACGCGGCAAACAACCACTTGCTTTTTTGGTAGGTAAAACCGGCAGAAACCGACAACGGGGCCTGAATGGTTGTGGTCAATCCCGTTTCGCGGGCATTGAGAGCCAGGTTGCTGAAGTTGCTGGTTCTGGAAAGGACGGGTGGACCGTTCGGATTAGTCTGAAGGTTCACCTGCAAGTTGTTGGCAGCAATATCGCGTGCAATCGTACCCGTGCCTCCAATGGTGATACTCGGAAAAGATATTGCTGCACCGGCTGACCAGCTGCCGCTCGCAAACGCCAAGCCGAGCTTTGGCACGTAGCGCAAATTTGTGTACTCAATGGTCTGCGATTCATTGGTCGTAACAAGTGTGCCGTTACCTGGGGTAACCGAGTTGTTCAAAATCATTCGGCACAACTCATTTTTAGTATAGGTATGAGATCGGTAAACAAACTGATTGGTAAGTCCCACCGAAAATTTATCGCTGAATTTATAAGCCAATGCAAAGGCACCTTGGTTTTCAGATAAGCGTGTGCTGTTCGAAAACTGACCTACATAATCTTCTGGCCCGGGGCTTTCTGTTCCTGCCGTTACAATATCGATTGCTGCATCCTGTCGCGCGGTAGCCTTAAAGGTAAATTCTGCAGGCACAATGATGGCATAGCCGAGCGTGAGGCGTGATGATTGCTTTTTGGGTATGAGACCAGAAACGGTTATGGGCACCGCACTAAATTGGCTACTTACAACATCGAGGCCCGGTCCTGCGCCATTCTTGGCCGTGATGTTCACTACCTGGTAGGCATTTGAGTTAATGGATATAGATGTGCTTTTGACTTGACTCAACAATGCCGGATTATAAATCACCGAAGTGTTATCTGCCAATCCACCCACGGCTGCACCACCCATCAAAACGGCCTTGGTGCCATAGCGATATGTCCAATAATGTGTGTCTTGACAGAAAATCTGTACAGAAACGAACATTAAGCACAACCCGCACAAATGTTTCATTAAAATTTTAGTTTGGTATAAACCTTCAATATAGCGCAAAAATGAGCTTTCTGAGTGCGAATTGTAAAAAAATGTCAGTACTTGGCCATACATAGTACTATTGGCTCGCTCCTTGCCAATAGATGCGCAAAACGTGCTGTATGAATTTAGAGAACACTCAAATACAAATGCGGAAAGGGATTTTGGAATTCTGTATCCTTCACATCATTTCGCGCGGAGAGGTGTATGCATCGAACATGCTCAGAGAACTTACATCTGCCAAAATGATTGTGGTAGAAGGAACTTTGTACCCTTTGCTGACGCGACTGAAGAATGCAGGACTGCTGGAATATAAGTGGGTGGAATCGAAAGAAGGGCCGCCACGCAAGTATTACAAATTAACGGATGAAGGCCATGAGTTTTTGAAAGGCCTTACCGATACATGGGACGAACTTGTTCGATCAACCGAAGCCGTACGCGGCAAAGTTGAGGGAGCATCTTCTAACATCTAACTTCGAACCTCTAACATCTAACTTTTGATTCATAACTTCGAACCGAAATGAAAAAGAACATCAGCATCAACATCAGCGGCATCATCTTTCACATTGAAGAAGACGGCTACGATGCGCTTCGTAAATACCTTGATTCCATCAACCAGTACTTTGGTTCGTTTGAGGACAGCAGCGAAATTCTTGCTGACATCGAAAACCGCATTGCCGAAATTTTTCTGGCAAAGCTGAGCGAGGGCAAGCAAGTGATTACACGCGAAGACGTGAACAGCTTGATGGCCACGATGGGCAACGTAAGTGATTTCAAAGCGGCTGAAGAACAGGATTTTGCTGAGCAACCAAAGAAAGAAAAGTCTTTTAACGAATCTTCGCCCGCTGACGCCCATACCGCGAATAAGCGATTGTATCGTGACCAGCGCAGAAAAATTTTGGGTGGCGTGTGTGCCGGATTAGCCCATTATTTCAACATTGACCCTGTGTGGCCGCGCGTGCTGTTTGCATTACTTGTGTTTGGAAGTTTCGGCTCATTGCTATTGGTGTATATCATTTTGTGGATTGTGGTGCCCGCCAACGAATCGCTGGATGACCAGGCAAGCGTGAAAAAAATGTACCGCGACCAGGAGAAAAAAGTGTTGGGCGGGGTGGCCAGCGGTGTAGCAGCGTTTTTCGGAACCGACACCACCGTTATCAGATTATTATTTGTAGCGTTGTGCTTCGCAGGCGGATTTGGATTCCTATTGTATATCATCTTATGGATAGCCTTGCCCGAGGCTAAAACCATTACTGAAAAAATGGAAATGCAAGGCGAACCCGTTACCCTCTCAAATATTGAATCAACCGTAAAAAAAGGATTAAACGAAAAAGGTGAAGAAGAGAGTCCGCTTACTAAAGTTGTGCTGTTCCCATTTCGGTTGATAGCCACGGTGTTGAATGGTATTGGTAAGGTGTTGGGGCCAATACTGCGCGTAATGGTAGATGTGGTGCGCATTGTTATTGGGCTCGTCTTTGTGCTGATAGGTTTGTCGTTTTTGATTTCAGTGGTGATTGTATTTGGCGTGTTCTTCGGTATCGTAAGTGCGCATTTCATTCCCGAATCTTGGGGCGGAGGCCTGAGCGGATTGAGTTTACCAATGGATGCGATAAGGAATACCTTCCCCGTTTGGATGTTTGTAGTCGCTTTCATTGCGGTGCTCATTCCATGTATCAGTTTCATCTTAAGTGGCAGCTCAATTATTGCAAATAGGCGCATCACCAGTCCGGCTGTAAACTGGACACTGGGCGGATTATTCTTCTTGTGTTTTGTTGGATTGGCGATAACGGTTCCACGCGTAATTACTTCATTTAAAGAAGAAGGCGAGTTTAAAACCGAAAAAGTGTTTGACCTCAATGGAAAAACGGCCGTGATGAAAGTAACCGAAACGGGTTTGGACGATTATCGTGTTACAGACTTAACGCTGCGAGGATACGATGGAAAAGAAGTGAAACTTGTGCAGCGTTTTATCGCTTATGGAAATACAAGGAAGAAAGCGATTGAAAACGCCCAAATGGTTGACTACAAAGTAAACCAAGCCGACAGCGTGTTGGAATTTGACTCAAACATCACGTTTAAAAAAGATGCCCGCTTTCATGCACAGCATCTGGAGATGCAATTGTATCTCCCCTACAGCCAAAAGTTTAAGATTGACAATGAAATGTGGCGGTTGATTGACAACTACAACAAGTATGATATTTACTACAACGGTTACCAACACGATGGCTACTATAACAGCGATGAGCAAACGTGGCAAATGACAGACCAAGGGCTGCAATGCCTTACCTGCCCAGAGCGGCCAAAATCAGAGCAAGGCTTTAACGACAAAGACCAATATGGGCTGAAAGATTTTAACGAGATAGAAGTGAAAGGAATTTTTGACTTGGTCATCAAAAAGAGTGATCGGTTTTCGGTGGAGTTAGATGGCCCTGAACGCGAGAAGAAAAAATACAATGTGGATTTGTCGGGGCAGCGATTGGAAATTGATTATTCAAGCCGAAGAAACTCGTTTTGGGAAAAGGATATTACAGACGACCGTGTGAAAATCACAATCCTATTGCCTTCGCTGGAAAAACTGCGCATCGTAGGTGCGGGTGAGTTTAACGTGATTGGATTTGAAGAAGAAGACATGAAGATTTCGCTCAAGGGCGCAATGGTAGGCGATGCTGAACTAATCGTGCAAAATCTGGATATTGAGATGACCGGTCCGATGGAGTTCGACTTGGAAGGCCAAGGCCGTTTTTTGCAAGCTGAAATAAACGGCTTAGCACAGTTGAAAGCCGGCCAATACAAAGTAGAAGATGCTGTGGTAGAAGCCAAAAAGATGGCCCGCGCCCGCGTGCACGCCACCAACACGCTGGAGATGGACACAGATGCCGTGAGTTCAATCAAATATCAGGGCAGCCCAGAAGTGACGAGGAGGGATTGATGTTTAGTTATTTTGTACATAAATCAACGGTGATGTTATCCACATTGATTTGATTGAAAAACCATTCTTGCAAGGGTGGAAATACTTCGGTATTCCTAACTTGGGTGAACTTCCCAAAGAACCTACTATAGGTACTCTGGGAGGGCATCTCATCCCATCCAAAAATAGATCGCAATACAGAATCACCCCTAAGCCAATCGCAATGAATATATCGGCTCGCCCCTGTCCAGGTGGTGGATGTTTGCGTTGCCCGCTCTCATACTCTGCGTAGCGCTTGTATTGCTACTTAGTATGCAATCCATAAAATCCGTTAAGATGAACCCAATCGATTCATTGAGAAGTGAATGAGGGGAAAACAGATAATCGCTTTTAGGCTGCTCTGCACCTTTTGCCCACTGCATCTCTAAAAAGAAATCGAAGGTAATTTCATTTAAAAATTTAGCTGGTATGCAAAAACGGTTGGGGAACAAAGGGCAAAAAAGAAATTGCGTTGGAATGTGACGAGGTTTTTTAAGTAGGAGATTTTGTAAAAATGGCATTTGCCATTATGAGTGGTTGAATTCTGAGAGATTTTGAAAAACCCGCGAGTAAAAACAGATAAAAACCAGGGGTTATTAAATTTTAATGGTTAAAAAGAATAGACAGATCAGTTTGATGAATGCTATACTCAGTTACAGCCGCAGGAAAAAAAATAAGTTCGAGTTGCAGAAAACCAGCCGGATATGGGTTGAAAAGCCAGATGAAATGTACAACAAACGAACAAAACCGCCCGAACCAGAACACCCCCCCCAAAAATAAAACTCTAAAAGCAGGGTTTTCAAAGCTCTTTTATATTTGCCTAAACGATTATTAGGTTTTTTAAATTTGAACACCCTCTTTACATTTACTTTCTTTTCAAAAAAGAACAAAGTTACTATGGACAAGTACAGCTATATTTCAAACGCTGATACAGGCTATCTTGATCAGCTCTATCAAGCTTACAAACAAAACCCCGCTTCGGTTGACGCCTCCTGGCAAAAGTTTTTTGAGGGTTACGATTTCTCAAGTCAACGATTTGGAGATAATGGTCAAACGTCCACAGCCGACACCGCAAACATTAAGGAAACCTACGTTCGTACATTAATTTTCGCCTACCGTTCGTTCGGCCATCTCAAGTCCAATACTAACCCGGTGCGCGAGAGGCGCGACCATGGAGTAAAGCTAGATCATACTAATTTTGGATTAACCGATGCTGATTTAGATGCAGAGTTTGATGTGGCGGCCGAAATTGGAATGCCGCGGTCGTCACTTCGCAAAATTATCGAAAGGCTCAAAATACTTTATTTAGGTACTATTGGTTTTGAATACAACTTCATCCGAAACGATGCCGTCCGTAGTTGGTTCTTTCAGAAAATAGAGAAAGAATATTTTGAGTTTAGCCCCAGCCAAGAAGAGAAGAAAAGGATTTTGGGAAAACTAAACGAAGCCGTAGTATTTGAAAACTTTTTGCACACCAAATTCTTAGGCCAAAAAAGGTTTTCTTTGGAAGGCGGTGAAAACACAATCCCCGCTTTGCAGACAATTATTAACAAATCTGCGGAGTTAGGGGTGAAGGAAGTTGTAATTGGAATGGCACATCGCGGTCGTTTGAATGTGCTTACCAATATTTTGGGCAAAACGTACGAGCAGCTCTTTACAGAATTTGAAGGCAATGTAAGCCCCGATTTAACCATGGGCGATGGTGATGTAA
>JBJTHA010000362.1:0-5690 GCA_046094265.1 Cytophagales bacterium | reverse complement strand
GTGCGCATGGAGGGACTCGAACCCCCACGCCTTGCGGCACCAGATCCTAAGTCTGGCACGGCTACCAATTACGCCACATGCGCTTAATGTAAAATATACACTTTCCTCGTTCGGCTTGCCACTGCTTATGCTCAAGCTAACGCGAACATGCCCTTTATACTTAAAAACGTCTTTTTTTCTCAAAGGGAGCGCAAATTTATAGATTATTCACTATTATTAAAGTCTAAAGTCAAGTTTCATTGATTTTTAGCGGTATCCGATGGTAATTGACGAAGTTGAAGAGAAAAAAGAAATCATAGCACGCTACCGGAGGCTTCTGCGGCTAGCCAAGCCCATTTTAAAAGATGGTGATGCGAAGTTGATCAAGCGCGCCTTTACCATAGCCATGGAGGCCCATAAAAACATGCGGAGAAAATCGGGCGAACCGTACATTTTTCACCCGCTTACTGTGGCCGAAATATGTGTAGAAGAAATAGGCTTGGGGACCACCTCCATTGTGTCGGCCTTGCTGCATGATGTGGTGGAAGACACCGATATACAACTGACGGATATTCAAAACATTTTTGGAAAGAAAATAGCCAAAATCGTTGACGGCCTTACCAAAATTAAGGGCGTTTTTGAATACGGCACCTCCGCACAAGCTGAGAACTTCCGCAAAATGCTCTTCACACTCTCTGAAGACGTGAGGGTGATACTCATCAAATTGGCTGATCGCATGCACAATATGCGCACGCTCGATAGTATGCCGCGCAATAAGCAATTGCGCATAGCTTCAGAAACAATTTACCTCTACGCCCCATTGGCGCATCGGCTGGGTTTAAATGCAATTAAAACTGAACTGGAGGACTTGTATTTACGCTTTACCGACCGCCCCGTTCATGACGAAATTGCCGAGAAAATCGATGATACCAAAACCTCTAGAAATAAATTCATTAAACAATTTGTACAGCCCATCAAGGAGGAGCTCGACAAACTCAATGTGAATTATGAAATAAAAGGACGCCCGAAGTCAATTTTCTCCATTTACAATAAAATGCGCAAGCAAAACATCCCCTTCGAAGAGGTGTATGACTTGTTTGCCATCCGCATCATCATTGACACACCGATTGAGCAAGAAAAATCCTTTTGTTGGCAGGTGTATTCCGTTGTTACTGATTATTACACGCCCAATCCCGATCGGTTGCGCGATTGGATCAGTACCCCCAAAGCCAACGGATATGAATCCCTTCACACCACTGTAATGGCAAAAAACGGCCAATGGGTGGAAGTGCAAATTCGCACTACGCGGATGGATGAAATTGCCGAAAAAGGCTATGCGGCCCATTGGAAATACAAAGACAATGCGGCCAAGTACGAGTCGAACTTGGAAAAATGGCTCGTGCGTGTGCGCGAAACGCTTGAAAAGCAGGACCTGACTGCGCTGGAGTTTGTAGATGATTTCCGGGGCAACTTGTTTAGTGAAGAAGTGTTTGTGTTTACGCCCAGAGGCGAATTGAAAACCCTGCCCACGGGGGCCACTGCACTGGATTTCGCTTTCGATATCCACACCGACATTGGCGCAAAGTGCATTGGTGCCAAAGTGAACCAAAAGCTGGTGCCCATTAACCACGTGCTAAAAAACGGTGATCAGATTGAGATACTCACCTCGGCCAAACAAAAGCCAAACGAAGATTGGCTCCGCTTTGTGATTAGCCCCAAGGCAAAATCCAAAATCAAAGAGTTGCTGAAAGAAGGCAAACGGAAAATTGCCGAAGAGGGAAAAGAGGTATTGCTGCGCAAACTGAACCAGCTGAAAATCGATGCCAACTCAACTGTGTTTGAGCAGATGCGCGATTATTTCAAAGTCAGCAGCCAGTTGGATTTAAACTATCGTGTGGGCATCGGGGCTATTACCGTCAACGAATTAAAGCGCTTCAAAGAATATAAACCGGCATCTCCGCTCAAAAATCAAGATCATGCGGATGTAATGGATGTTCGCACCATTGAAAAAGAGATCAGTAAAGCCACTGGCCGTTACGAAGATATTTTGCTGATTGGCGAAGACATGGATGTGGTGGAGTACAAACTCGCCAAGTGTTGCACACCTATTCCGGGCGATGATGTGTTTGGCTTCGTCACGGTGAACGAAGGCATTAAAATACACCGGGCCAATTGCCCCAATGCTACCGAGTTGCTGGCCAACCACGGCAATCGCGTTATCAAAGCAAAATGGACATCGCAGTACGAAGTGTCGTTTCTCACAGGCCTGCGGGTAGATGGCACTGATCGGGTAGGGTTGATCAACGATGTGTCAAAAGTAATTTCAGAGGAGCTGAAAGTGAACATGAGTTCCATTTCATTCAAAACAGACCACGGTATTTTCAGTGGAGAAATCATGTTGTATGTGAATGACACCCGCCATCTGGAAGTATTGATCGAGAAATTGGCGAAAGTGGAGGGCGTGGTAAAGGTGAGCCGCTTCGACTCAAAAGCCTAAGCTGAGCGCTAACACTTCCGCACCACTGTTTCAATTTAATCTGTCAGTTGGGTTAACTTTGCATTTCCGGCTGGATTTGCTACGGATGTTTTACGGATTTATGCTTCGATTAAGTTTTTATTGAAGAGGTTTAAACTTTTTTCACAGATTTAACTACTTTTCAGATGCGATGATACAAGAGCAAAAACGGGTACACATTTTACTGAAGGCTGTTATCTATCACTACCACGGCTTGGACGAGTTGGAGAGAAACGATTTGGAAGCAACCGCAGAACAACTGGATGCGAAAAACGAGTTGGCCTGGGCGTTGGAGTTTATTGCCAAAGATTACATTACTTCTTTCGACCGAGCGCGAAAGTTCCTTAATGATATCATTGGCGACTATGAAAAAGACAAAAGGATTGAACTGATCCAAATGGTGTGGCAGGCAAACAACCTAAAAGGCTACGTTACCGAAATGGAAGCCACTGCCATGCTCAAACTGGCCAAAGATTGGAATGTGGAGAAAGAATTGATTGAGCTGGTATTAAAATAATCCGAGGCGCACGTGGTGTGCCGCACTGACCAATCACAAACTCATCATATCCTTAAACTTAGCGGCTTGCCTACGGCTAACCTCTACTTTATCACCTCCTTTTAAGCGAACCATCAATCCGCCATTAAACCATGGCTCAATGCCCTCTACCCAACTTAAGTTTACGATGTGCTTCCGGCTGGCGCGGAAGAACGCACGTTCGTCTAATTTCTCATCCAACGCATTCAGCGATTTGTGGATCATGGGTTTGTTGTTGTCGAAATACACTTTGATGTAGTTGCCATCAGACTCAAACATGCGCACGGCCGAGAGGCTCACAAACCAGCAGCGCTCGCCATCTTTCACAAAGACCTGGTCTTCCAATCCAAGTTTTTTCTCACCCGCCCTGCCAGTCTTTGCCTTCTCTTTTTCCATCACTTTGTGCACGGCTTCACTCAAGCGCTCCGGTATCACCGGCTTCAATACATAGTCTAGCGCATTTACTTCAAACGCCTTAAGGGCATATTGATCATAAGCCGTAGTGAAAACAACCATTGGCACGGAATCCAATGACCCAAGCAATTGAAAGCCCGTGCGACCCGGCATTTGAATGTCTAAAAACAATAGGTCCGGATTAAGCTCTTCAATCATCTTCTCGGCTTCATCCGCGTTGGCAGCTTCGCCTACCACCTCAATAGATGGATGTGCTTCCAATAGTTTCATCAGTTCTTTTCGCGCCAAGCGTTCGTCATCAATTACAAGAGCTTTCATAGAAAGGAGTTAGGGGTCAACAAAATACAGTTAGGAGTTATGCAAATGCGGTATGCTGATTTCAGTCAATACAAAGTTATCTTTTTCGTTGGTGATTTTGAAGTATGCTGCATTGCCGTAGAGCAACTTCAAACGCTGGATGGTGTTGGCCAAGCCCAACCCACCGATATTACCTTTGCCGTTGAGGTAGTGGCCCGTATTACGGATACGTATCTTGAGTTCGTCATCAATAATTTTTGTGGACACGTGCAGCAGTCCGCCTTCTTTTAGTTTTGAAATGCCATGCTTCACACCATTTTCCACCAGCGTCTGAATCATAAGTGGTGGCACCAAAAATTCATTTGAGCCACTGGCAATGTCAAACTCGGTGCGCAGCCGTTCTTCAAAGCGGATGCTTTCAAGGCCCAGATAATCCTTCACCATTTTCATCTCATCGTCAAAATTGATGAGACCTTTGCTCTCGCGTACCAGCGAGTTGCGCAAAATATTTGAAAGTTGGTTGATGGCGAGCTTCGACTTCTCAGGGTTCTCATCTACCAATGCCCGGATGCTGTTGAGTGCATTGAAAATAAAATGCGGGTTGAGCTGCGACTTAAGGTTGTTGAGTTCAATTTCTTTTACTGACGCTTCGTAGCGCAGCGCGGTGTTATAACGTTCCACATAAGTGTAAGCAAAATACAGTGCGGCCCATAAAAAGAAAATGATCGCATAAAAGAAAGATTGACCCAGAAAGGTGAACGGGTCAAACGCCACGTCACGTTTAAACAACCCCAATGGCAGCGACACGGGTATGCGCAGCAAGTACATGATGGCACCCATGACAAATACGGCCAAAACCACGCGGGGAATGAGTCTTGAAAAACCGAAGTTGAGCCACTTCCATTGGATGATGATATTTCTGAACAAATGGGAGACGAGCAAACAGAACAACGACTCGTAACCCAGAAAAATGATGCGCTGGGCCTGCACGCCTGCTTTGCCCGATGCAAGTATGGTAGCAGCAATTTGCAACCCTGCGTAAAGCACCCAGCCGCTCACCTGCATTGTCCAATACCACCGTTGCTTGTTCGTCACCATTTAGGTAGCAAATCTAGAGAATCGCGCAAGAGGTTGGAAGAGGAGTTATGTTAGCGGTAGATTGGTCTATAGCACAGATTTAATCTCGTTTTCTCCGACAACTAATAGCTTTGATTTATCAAGCATTTGCAAAATCAAATCCCAATTTTTCTCAAAAAACAAATGGAGCTGGTGCAAGGTGTAATTTCCAAACTGGAAATGAACAACTTTGGCAGGACGTGGACTGAGGATGCACCTCGTGTAAAAGTCTGAGTCCTTAGTAAAAATTGTTAATTCATTCTCTTGGGCATACTCCCATATTTTTTGATCCGACATCCTGGTATCTAAATCAGACACGAATTCAAACTCTTCTGTGTGAAAGTACTTAAAGTACCTCGGCAGATTGACATCAACCAAAAATTTCTTCTTCAAGCAGAGATTTTGAAAATCGCTTTATCCATGTCCACAGCCAGAGATGCGTAGTGTATACAGGCATAGATGTCCTCCCGTTGGAGGTAAGGATAGGCTTTCAGCAAGTTTTCGATGGTCTCGCCCGCTGCAAGAAAATCTAAGACTGTCTTCACAGTAATTCTCATCCCTCGCACAACGGGCTTGCCATTGCAAATTTGTGGATCAATGGTGATTCTGTCGATCAGACTTTCCATAAGTCAAATATACGAGCTTTTTCAGCATCTGGGATTATGATGCCAACTCCCCCTTCAAAAACTTGCCTGTAAAACTGGCGGGATTTTTTGCCACCACTTCGGGTGTGCCTTTCGCAATGATGCGGCCACCGCCTGCGCCACCTTCAGGCCCCAGGTCAACAATGTAATCGGCTGACTTGATCACATCCATGTTGTGCTCAATCACCAG
>JBJTHA010000361.1:0-6325 GCA_046094265.1 Cytophagales bacterium | reverse complement strand
GCGTAGATGTAAACGTAGCTGACTACTACATCATTTTCAATACGTTGGCGAAAGACAATTCAAACTCTGAAAAGGAGGCGGTCGAACAAATCTATCGTCAATTAAGAAATACGGAAGCACCGGATGAGCAGACTGCTCGTGATATCATACAGAGCTTGTTCTTCAGTGAAAAGCGTTATGATTTGGGCGAAGTTGGTCGTTACAGAATCAACAAGAAACTTGGTCTTGACTTTAGCTTTGATCAACGTGTATTGACAACAGAGGATATCATCCTCATTGTAAAATATTTGATCGGTTTGATCAATTCAAAAGCTGTGGTGGACGACATCGACCACTTGAGCAATAGACGTGTAAGAACCGTAGGCGAACAATTGTATTCGCAATTTGGTGTGGGCTTGGCTCGTATGGCCAGAACCATCAAAGAAAGAATGAACGTTCGCGATAACGAAGACTTCAAGCCAGTTGATTTGATCAACGCGAGGACGTTGTCTTCGGTGATCAATTCATTCTTTGGTACTAATCAGTTGTCTCAGTTTATGGACCAAACGAATCCATTGGCCGAGATAACCCATAAGCGTAGAATGTCGGCACTCGGGCCAGGCGGTCTTTCAAGAGAGCGCGCAGGCTTTGAAGTACGAGATGTTCACTACACCCACTACGGACGTTTGTGCACCATCGAAACGCCTGAAGGACCTAACATAGGTTTGATTTCATCGCTTTGCGTTCACGCGAAAGTGAACAAGATGGGCTTCATAGAAACTCCTTACCGCAAGGTGGAGAACGGAAAAGTAAAGGGAAAAGATGTAGTGTTCTTAACTGCTGAGGAAGAAGACACACACAACATTGCACAAGCGAATGTAAAAATCAAAGCAGGTGGCGAAATCGAACATGAAAAAGTAAAAGCACGTTTCGAAGGGGACTTCCCAGTGGTGGAGCCGAAAGACATCCGCTACATGGATATTGCCCCCAATCAAATTGTGTCCATTGCAGCCTCGTTGATTCCTTTCTTGGAACACGATGACGCCAACCGCGCGTTGATGGGTTCGAACATGCAACGCCAGGCAGTACCGTTGATGCGCCCCGAAGCGCCAATCGTAGGTACTGGTTTGGAAGGAAGAATTGCATTGGATTCGCGCGCATTGATTTTGGCCGAAGCCAATGGTGCAGTTGACTTTGTTGATGCGAAGAAAATTGTAATTAAATACGATGTTTCCGAAGAACAGCAAACAGTTCGTTTTGATGATGAATTCAAAACCTACAATTTGATTAAGTTCCGCAGAACCAACCAAGATACTTGCATAAACCTAACACCTTTGGTGAAGAAGGGTGAAAAGGTAGTGAAAGGACAACCGCTTTGCCAAGGTTACGGAACAGCAAATGGTGAGTTGGCACTGGGCAGAAACTTGCTGGTGGCGTACATGCCATGGCAAGGGTACAACTTCGAAGATGCTATTGTTATTTCTGAACGCGTAGTACGCGATGATATTTACACTTCTATTCATATCGAAGAATTTGAATTGGAGGTGCGCGATACCAAGCGTGGTGAGGAAGAATTGACTTCGGAAATACCGAACGTGAGTGAGGATGCCATTAAACACTTAGATGAAAATGGCATCATCCGTGTGGGCGCAGAAGTAAAAGAAGGTGATATATTGATCGGTAAGATCACACCAAAAGGTGAGACCGATCCCACACCAGAAGAGAAATTGTTGAGGGCCATCTTTGGCGACAAGGCTGGCGATGTGAAAGATGCATCAATGAAAGCACCTCCTTCCTTAAAAGGTGTTGTGATTGATACAAAACTGTTCTCTCGTCCTAAAAAAGATAAAGACTTGCGCAATAAGTCAAAGAAAGAATTGGATGCGCTGAAGAACCGTTACAGCAAGCAATTAACCGATTTGAAAAACGAGATGATCAAGAAATTGACCTCGTTGCTCACGGGTAAAACTAGTCAAGGTGTAAAACATAAATTTGGCGATGAATTAATCAGCAAAGGAGTGAAATTCACCAGCAAGGTGATTGAAAGCAACCTGTTCCCAGACAAAAATATCTACCGCGATGAAAGTAACTACAGCGTGCCGGAAGAGGTAAACTTGATAGCAGACATCAGTTTGGACAGTTGGTCAACCGATGACAGTGCCAATGAATTGGTAGCTGAGTTGGTGAAAAACTACTTAAACAAGCGCAACAATATTGCAGGCGTATTTAAGCGCGAGCGGTTTACTTTAGAGGTAGGAGACGAGTTGCCAACAGGAATTGTACAATTGGCAAAAGTGTACGTGGCCAAAAAGCGCAAGTTAAAAGTAGGTGATAAGATGGCCGGTCGCCACGGTAACAAAGGTGTGGTGGCGCGTATTGTTCGCGAAGAGGATATGCCGTTCTTGGAAGACGGAACGCCAGTGGACATTTGCTTGAACCCGCTGGGCGTACCATCTCGTATGAACTTGGGTCAGATATTCGAAACAGTTTTAGCGTGGGCGGGCAAAAAGTTGAATCGCAAGTATGCTACACCCATTTTTGATGGTGCCTCACTCGAAAATGTTTCTGCCGAATTGAAAGAAGCTGGGTTGCCTGAGTTTGGTAGAACTTATCTCTATGATGGTTTGACGGGACAGAAGTTTGATCAACCGGTAACCGTAGGTATGTCTTACATGCTCAAACTTGGTCACTTGGTTGATGATAAGATGCACGCCCGCTCCATCGGACCGTACTCACTCATTACCCAACAGCCATTGGGTGGTAAGGCTCAATTTGGTGGTCAGCGTTTTGGAGAGATGGAAGTGTGGGCACTGGAGGCCTTCGGTGCATCGCACATCTTGCAAGAGATTTTGACCATTAAGTCTGACGATGTTATCGGTCGCGCAAAAGCATACGAATCAATAGTGAAAGGTGAAAACATGCGAAAACCAAATATACCAGAGTCATTCAATGTATTGGTGCATGAATTGCGAGGTTTGGCATTAGAGATTACGATGGATTAAAGAGTCAATTGTCGATAGTCCATGGTAAATAGCCTTGGGCTACCGACTATCGACTATCTACCTAAAATGAATTTAGTTAACTGAAAACTTCATAACATGTCTTTCAGAAAAAATAAGAAGATCAACAACGATTTCTCAAAAATCACTATCAGTTTAGCTTCTCCAGAATCAATCTTGGAGAGTTCTCATGGTGAAATTACGCAACCAGAAACCATCAACTACAGAACCTACAAACCTGAAATGGGTGGTTTGTTCTGCGAGCGTATTTTTGGTCCCGTTAAAGACTGGGAATGCCACTGCGGTAAATACAAACGCATCCGTTACAAAGGCATTATTTGCGACCGCTGTGGTGTAGAAGTTACAGAGAAGAAAGTGCGCAGAGAGCGCATGGGTCATATTGAGTTGGTGGTGCCTGTTGCCCATATATGGTATTTCCGTTCTTTGCCCAATAAAATTGGGTACTTATTAGGCTTGCCTACCAAGAAGCTTGATCAGATTATCTACTATGAGAGATATGTGGTAATTCAACCCGGTATCAAGGAGGAGGACGGTGTTAACCGTTTGGACTTCTTGACTGAGGAAGAGTACTTGGATATTGTAGACAAGTTACCTCGCGAAAACCAGCTACTAGATGACAACGATCCGAGGAAATTTATCGCCAAAATGGGCGCTGATGCTTTAGAGATGTTGTTAGGACGCGTGAAGTTGGATGAACTTTCTTATGAGTTGCGCCATCAGGCAGCTACCGATACTTCTCAACAAAGAAAAGCAGAAGCATTAAAGAGGTTAAAAGTGGTAGAAGCTTTTCGCGATGCCAATTCACGCGTGGAGAACAAGCCACAGTGGATGACCATTAAAATGGTGCCAGTGATTCCACCGGAATTGCGCCCTTTAGTTCCTTTGGATGGTGGCCGTTTTGCCACTTCCGATTTGAATGATTTGTACAGACGCGTAATTATCCGCAACAACCGCCTTAAGCGCTTGATTGATATTAAAGCCCCCGAGGTGATTTTGCGTAACGAAAAGCGCATGTTGCAAGAGGCGGTCGACTCATTATTTGATAACTCTCGCAAAGTAAATGCCGTGCGCAGTGATGGTAACCGTGCGCTGAAATCGCTGAGCGATATGCTTAAAGGTAAACAAGGACGCTTCCGTCAAAACTTGTTGGGTAAGCGCGTTGACTATTCTGGCCGTTCGGTAATTGTGGTGGGTCCAGAATTGAAATTGCATGAGTGCGGTTTGCCGAAAGACATGGCCGCTGAATTGTTTAAGCCATTTATCATCCGCAAACTCATTGAAAGAGGTATTGTAAAAACCGTGAAGTCAGCAAAGAAAATTGTTGACCGTAAGGATCCTGTGGTATGGGATATTTTGGAAAACGTGTTGAAGGGGCACCCAGTTCTTTTGAACCGCGCCCCAACACTACACCGCTTGGGTATCCAAGCATTCCAGCCTAAACTGATTGAAGGAAAGGCAATACAATTACATCCATTGGTATGTACTGCCTTCAACGCTGACTTTGATGGTGACCAGATGGCGGTACACATTCCGCTCGGGCAAGAAGCAATTTTGGAAGCTTCGTTGTTGATGCTATCATCGCACAATATTTTGAACCCCGCTAACGGTGCGCCCATCACGGTCCCCTCTCAAGACATGGTGTTGGGATTATACTACCTCACCAAAGGTAGAAAAGGCGAGAAGGGGGAAGGCAAGACATTTTATTCAGCAGAAGAAGTGGTGGTGGCGTACAATGAAGGCAAACTTTCTAAACATGCCAATGTCAAAGTCTTTGCAAAAATAAAGGACAAGAAGACAGGTGAGTTGAGCAAAAAGCTAATTGAAACTACCACTGGTCGTGTGCTATTCAACCAAGTTGTGCCAGAAGAGGTAGGCTTCGTTGATGAATTATTGACCAAGAAAAAGTTGCAAACAATCATTGCAGATGTTTTCAAAATGGCAGGTCAAGCAAAGACTGCAAAGTTCTTGGATGACATCAAAGAGCTCGGTTTCCAAATGGCATACCGTGGTGGTTTGTCAATGGGTTTGGGTGATGTAAAAGTGCCCGCAGAAAAGAAAAAATTAGTAGAAGATGCGCAAAAAGAAGTTGATTCCGTATGGAACAACTACATGATGGGCTTAATTACCGACAACGAACGTTACAATCAGGTAATTGATATTTGGACGCGCACGAATACCATGTTGACCAACACGCTGATGAAGCAGTTGGAGGAAGATCAACAAGGTTTCAATTCTATCTATATGATGATGCACTCCGGTGCACGTGGTTCGCGCGAGCAAATCCGTCAGTTAGGCGGTATGCGCGGTTTAATGGCGAAGCCGCAGAAGAACTTGGCAGGTTCGGTAGGTTCTATTATTGAGAACCCGATCCTATCGAACTTCAAAGAAGGATTGGATGTATTAGAGTATTTTATTTCTACACACGGTGCACGTAAAGGTTTGGCAGATACTGCGCTGAAAACTGCCGATGCCGGATATCTTACCAGACGTTTGGTGGATGTTGCCAACGATTTGGTAATTACAGAGGAAGATTGCGGCACATTGCGTGGGCTGAAAGTGACAGCATTGAAAGACAATGAGGACATCGTTGAACCATTGTCGGAACGTATTGTAGGCCGCGTGGCAGTGCACGATATCTATGATCCAATTTCGGAGCAACTCGTTTGCGAAGCCAATCAGGAAATTACAGACGAGATCGCGAAGAAAATAGATGAAACCAATATTGAAGAGGTGGAAATCCGCTCGGTGCTCACTTGCGAAACCAATTTTGGAGCTTGCGCAAAATGCTATGGGCGAAACTTGGCTAGCGGCAAAATGGTGCAGGCAGGTGAAGCCGTGGGTGTGATTGCCGCCCAGTCAATTGGCGAGCCGGGTACTCAGTTAACACTCCGCACTTTCCACGTGGGTGGTGCTGCTTCTAACATTGCGGTGGATGCAAACATTAAAGCAAAGTTTGCAGGAATCATTGAGTTTGAAGGCATCCGCACCGTTGATACTACCGACCGTGAAGAGAATAAGTTGAAAGTAGTAATGGGCCGTACAGGGGAGATCCGCATATTAGATGAAGAGAAGCGTGTACTAATTACTAATAACGTTCCCTATGGTGCGTTCTTGCAGGTGAAAGATGGACAGAAAGTGGACAAGGGAACTCAGCTATGCTATTGGGATCCTTACAACGCTGTGATTTTGTCTGAGTTTGATGGTGACATCGAATATGAAGCAATCATTGAGGGTATCACGTACAAAGAAGAATCTGATGAGCAGACAGGCCACCGCGAAAAAGTAATTACAGATACTCGCGATAAAACGAAAAACCCGGCCATTAT